>NZ_DASWSJ010000225.1:0-28193 GCF_036402745.1 Actinophytocola sp.
TCGCCGTCTTCCTCCGTGCGATGCTCGGCGCTGGCGCGCCTGCGCTTCTCCTACGTCCAGACGACGAACGCTCCGTGCGCTCCCACTCACTGTGCTGAATGGTTCGCTCCGCTCCTCCGCTACTCGCCGTCTTCCCTCCTCCCGTGCTCGGCGCTGACGCGCCTGCGCGCGCTCGTCAGTCCAGACGGCGAACGCTCCGTCGCTCCCGCTCACAGTGCTCCCACTCACGGCTTCTCCTTGACAGTGCGGTTGATGGCGGCGACGAGCTGTTCGCGGCTCGGCTGCACGGCCCGGTCGAGCTCGAGGGAGAACGGCAGCACCGCGCCGTCCGGTCTGGTCACCCGCACCGGCGGGGCCGACAGGCGCACCCGCTCGGCCATGGTCGCGATGATCTCGCCGGCGATACCGCACGTCCGGTTCGAGTCGTCGATCACCACGAGCCGCCCGGTCCGGCGCACGGACTCGGTGAGGCCGGCCCAGTCGAACGGGTACAGCGTGCGCGGGTCGAACACCTCGACCGACACGGTGTCCGCGAGGTCGTCGGCCACGGCGAGCGCGTCGTGCACGAGGTGCCCGACCGCGACGACGGTGACGTCCGTGCCCGGCCGGTGCACCCGGCCCACCCCGAGCGGGACCGGCGCCAGCGTGGCGAAGTCCACGTCCTCCCGCACACCGAGCGCGCCGGCCGGGGCGAACACCACGACCGGGTCCGCGTCCCGGACGGCCGACCGCAGCAGCCCGTAGGCGTCGGTCGGGGTGGCCGGCACGACCGTCTTCACGCCGACGTGGGCGAAGAGGCTGTACGGGTGGTCGGAGTGCTGGCCGGCCCAGCCGGTGCGCGAGCCGGAGCCGGGCACCAGGTAGGTCACCGGCACGCTGGTCTGGCCGCCGGTCATCAGCGAGAACTTGTGCGCGTGGTTGGTGATCTGCTCGAAGGCCAGGAACAGCAGCGCGGGGATCTGGAACTCGATCACCGGCCGCAGGCCGGCCATCGCGGCGCCGGTGGCGAAGCTGGTGAACCCCTGCTCGGACAGCGGGGTGTCGATCACCCGGTCCGCACCGAACCGCTTGGCCAGGCCGACCGTGACGTTCGACGCGGCGACCCGGACGTCCTCACCGAGCACGAACACCGTCTCGTCGGCGGCGAGCTCGTCGGCGAGGGCCCGGTTGAGCGCCTTCTGGTAGGACAGCCAGGGCATCAGACCTCACTCCCCCGCCGCGGGCTCAACCCGCTCGCGTACAGGTGGTCCAGCGCGGTGACCGGGTCCGGGAACGGGCTCTCGAGCGCGAACGCGACCGCCGCGTCCAGCCGCGCCTCGATCTCCGCGTCGACGCGGGACCGGTCGGCGGCCGGCACCCGCGCGCCCTGGACGTCCACCGGGTCGCGGGACCGGATCTCCGCGAGCTCGTCGTCGCCGCGGTAGCGCAGCCGCACCTTGTGCTCGAACGTGTGGTGCGCGTCGAACCGCCGGGTCAGGCACTCGATGAAGCTCGGCCCGTCCCCCGCCCGCGCGCGGGCCACCGCGGTGCGGGCCTCGGCGAGCACCGCCTCGGGGTCCTGACCGTCCACAGTGGAGGCGGGGATGCCGAAGGCCGTCGCCCGGCCGGTGATGCTGCCGGCCACCGCGTCGGCGACCCGCATGGTGGTGGCGTAGCCGTTGTTCTCGCACACGAACACCACCGGCACCCGCCACAGCGCGGCCAGGTTGAACGCCTCCAGCAGCACACCCTCGTTGACCGCGCCGTCGCCGAAGAAGCTCACCGCGACGGTCGGCGTGCCCAGCCGCTGCCGCGCCCACGCCGCACCGGTCGCGATCGCGCCCGCGGCCCCGACGATCGCGTTGGCCCCGAAGACCCCGATGCCGAAGTCCGCGGCGTGCATCGAGCCGCCCCGGCCCTGGTTGAGCCCCGTGACCCGGCCGGTCAGCTCCGCGAGCATCCGCGCCGGGTCGGCGCCCTTGGCGAGCACGTGCCCGTGACCGCGGTGGGTGCTGGTGATGATGTCGTCGGGTCCGAGGGCCGCGCACACCCCGGCCGCCACCGCCTCCTGCCCGAGGTAGGGATGGATCCCGCCGACGATGTCCCCGGACCGCACCAGCTCGACGGCCCGCTCCTCGAAGCGCCGGATCAGCCGCACCGTCCGATACAAACTGTCCACTGTGGACGTCATTGGACCGCGGCCGCCACCCGGCGGGCGACCCGGGTCGGCGCGTCCGGGTCGAGCGCCGCCTGGACGGCCGCCTCCTCGACGTTGCGCATGATCGTCTCCATGTCCGACCGGTCGAAGTACCGGGTGTCCACCGACATCACGAGCTCGATGGCACCGGGCGGGTCGTCGACGTTGAAGTAGATCTTGCGCCTGGGCATGCTGATCTCCGGGTCCCACGAGACCTCGCTGCGCGCCAGCGCGGCACGGATCTCCCCGGCCGTCGGGACCGGCTCGCCCAGGTGCCCGCGCTCCTGCTGGCGGCGGTCGTTGTAGAAGCACGACAGGTCGATCTCCTCGCCGCGCTCGCGCTCGACCCGCTCGATCACCTCGTCCTGCTCGTACGGGTCGAGGTAGGCGTTCTTGTACGCGTTGATCGCGCTGGCCGCGGCCCGCGACACCGCCTCGCCCATCGTCGTGCCGGCGACGTCGATCATGTACGGGCTCAGCTCGATGAGCGCGCTGACCGAGTCGGCGAGACCCGGCCGGAACCGGTTGCCCACCATCAGCATCGCGACGACCGGGTTGACGCCGGTGAACCGGGCGAGCCCCACCGCGAAGCTCGCGAGCAGCACCGGCGAGTCGTCGATCCGCTCCCGGGCCGCGACCGCGCGGATCGCGAGCAGGGTGGCCGGCGACCGGTAGTGGATCATGTCGATCCGCCGCTCGCCGCCGTACCTCGGCGCGCCGAACCGGCTGGCGTCGATGGTGCGCACGACCCGCTCGAGGTACTTCAGCGACGCCGCGTTCTGCCGCTGCCCGGACGGGCTCGCCTGCCGCCGCGCCTGCTCCAGCGGTTGCAGCGCGGTGACGGGCCCGGCCGCCTCGCCGGTCTCCGGGTCGCGGGCGCCGATGTCGGCGGCGAGCGCGCTCAGGCCGTAGGCGTCGATGGACGTGTGCAGGATGACGGTCACCACGTGGGTGAGCACGCCGTCCTTGCGGATGGCGGCCAGCCGCACCGGCCACTCGGTCTCGTAGGCGAACGGCACGGTCTGCCAGCGCTGCGAGACCGCCTCGGCAACCTCGGCCGGGTCGTCGGCGCCGGCGTCCACGACCTCCAGGGTGACCTCGCCGGAGGCCGAGCACCGCTGCCGCGGCGGCCCGTCCTCGCGCGGCACCAGCCGGGTGCGCAGCGACTGGTGCCGGCTCACCATGAACCGCAGCATGTCCGCGACGTCGCCGACCGTCGTCCCGGGGTCGGCCTCGGCGATGTAGAACACGGTCTTCGACATCCCGGAGGCCTCGATCGACTGCCACAGGCTGATCTGCCCCCAGGTCAGCTCCGCCTCGCCGGCGCCCTCGCCCTCGAACGGGACGACCACCCGGTCCACGACCTCGCCCCGCGGCAGGCCTTCCTCACGTGGCATGTTCGACCGCTCCGCCCTGTTCCTCGGTTTCCGGGTGCAGCTTCTTCATCTGGACGCTCGCCGCGGCCACCGCCGGCCGCACGAAGAACCCGGCGACGACGAAGACGGCCGCCAGCACGAGCCACGCGACGGGCCCGTGCTCCACCACCCCGACCGTGATGAGCACCGGGCCCACCATGTACATCGCGGCGACGCCGAGCCAGAACACGGCCAGGTACTCGCCCTGCCGCTCGCGGGGCGCGAGGTCGTAGGACACGCTCAGCCCGCCCGCGACCTGGAACAGCTCGCCGAAGGTCAGCAGCACCATGCCCGCCACCAGCAGCACGGTGGCGCCGGCCGCGTCGAGCTGGCCGGCGAAGGCCACCACGACCGCGCAGCCGGCGAGGGAGACCGACGCCAGGCGCAGCGCGCGGACCCCGCCCTCCCGGGTCTCGGTGCCCCGGGCGAACCGGACCTGCAGCAGGATCGCGAGGACGGTGTTGAGCACGACCAGCGGGCCGACGATCAGGGGCGGCGCGTCCGTGTGCAGCGTGGCCCACAGCGGGATGCCGATGCTCAGCATCGGGATGTGCAGGACGAGCACCGCGTGCAGTCCCGCGACCGTCAGGTACCTGCCCTGGCGCAGGGACTTCGGCCAGCCGCGCACGGTGGGCCGCGCGGGGGCGTTGTCGGCGAGCAGCGGCACCCTGGCCAGCAGGATGCCGGCGATGACGAACGTGAGCCCGTCGCCGAGCACGATGGCCAGGAACGCCGGCCGGGTGCCGATGGCGATCACGAGCGTGGTGAGCAGCGCGCCCAGGGTGAAACCGACGTTGTAGACCACGCGGAACGCGGCCATCACCCGCATGCGCAGGTCCTTGCCGATGTGCCGGTCCACGAACATCTGGCTGATCGGGTCGACGGCCCTGGCCGGGATGCCGACGAAGCAGGCCACCACCAGGAACGTGGTGAAGTCGTGCACGAACGCGTAGGCGAAGAACCCCGCGCCGCGCCAGAGGTGCAGCAGCACCGACGCGGGCCGCGGGCCGATCCGGTCGGCCAGCATGCCGAGCGGGGTGAGCGCGATCAGCCCGCACAGCCCGGCGATGGTGAGCCCGACGCCGACCTCGGCGATGGACAGGCCCGCGCTGCGGGTGAAGAACACCGCGGAGCCGGCGATGAACAGCCCGGTTCCGGTGGAGTCCACGAGACCCACGACGACGAGCAGCCGGCTCTCCGCCGGCAGTCCGAGTCCAGGTATGCGCATCGGGTGCCTCACTCGCCCTCGACGTAGGATTGCCGGGAGACCGTGCGGGGGCGGGTGTCGCCGCCCCCGCACGCGGACCTCCCTCAGGTGGGGTTGTCCGTGCCGTCTCGGCATCAGTGATGTCGCTCCTATGAGCGGGTGATTCAGTCCTTGGCCGCCATGTCCGCTACACCTCCTCCCGATCGGGCTGATCCGGCCGGCGCCGAGGCGCCCAGCCGGGGGCTTGGTTCGAGCGCGGCCACGCACAGGTAGCCGAGCGCCGGGTCGTAGTCGGCCAGCACCAGCAGCCGGCCGGGCGCGCCGGCACCGAGCCGCGACCACAGGCCGGTGTAGGGCTGGCCGGGGTCCGCGCGGATCACCTCGGCCGCCGAGAACGCCGTGGCGGCCTCGAGCTCGACCGCGCCGCCGACGACCAGCGTCACCTCACCCCGCCCGCCGGCCAGCTCCGCGACGTCGGCCGCGAGCACGGCGGCCGCGGCCTCGGCCGGCACCGCGGGGTGCTGGCGCACGTCGACCGGGGCCGTGCCGGCGGCGGCCTCGAACAGCAGCGCCACCGCCGCGTGCCGGTCCGGCACGGGGGCGGGTGTCGCGAGTGGATAGTGGACCGCGGTCTGCTCGGCCACCAGCAGCACGGCCCGCGCGCAGACCCCCGTCGCGGCGTGGTCGGCGATCAGCCGCAGCGCGGTGAACGCGGCCGCCGGCCCCTGGTCGCACACGGCGAACGCCAGCGGGTCCCCGGGGCAGCGGCTGCTCAGGTACAGCGCGACGTTGCGGCCGGGCTGGACGTCGTGCACCCCGTAGGCGAGCACCAGCAGGTCCACCGGCTCGCCGGCCCCGGTGACCGACTCGACCAGCGGCGCGCCCAGCTCGGCGTACGCCTGACCGGCGCCGGCGGCGAACACCTCCTCGCGCAGCACCAGGCCGTGCGAGCCGGCGAGGTCGGCGAGGTAGGGCCGCAGCGTCGGGTGCGTGGCCAGGCCGGAGTCCTGGTCGTGGAACCGGTGCGCGAGGCCGCTGAGCCGAAGCCCCTGGCCGCCCACCCCCGGTGGACCCGTCATGAACATGGCGAACGACGTCCCCTCGCAGGCCCGGTGACGCCGCTCGCGTTGGCCCTGCGTCTATTGTTCGTTCGCACGCTCGCTCACCCCGCCGTCCGCGTGCGCGACCACGAAGTCGGACAGCGAGCCGACGGAGGCCAGGTCGCGCCGGTCGATGTACTCGACGTCGACCTGGAGGTCGAGGTCCTCCTCCAGCGCCAGCAGCAGCTCCAGGGTCTTCGACGAGCTGAGCCCGAGCTCGTCGAACAGCCGGGTCCGCTCCGACACGTCCGGCAGCTCCCGGCCGAGCATCCGTCCCAACAGGACTCCCAGGCTGTCCACGACCTGCCTGCGCAGCTCGCTGACGTCCGCGTGAACCATGATCGAGCTCCCTAGTGTTCGAAGACCATCGCCGAGAAGACCGCGCCGAACCCCGCCCCCGCGAGGAGGTACCGGTCGCCCGGACCGAGCCGGCCCTGCCGGCGCGCCGACGCGTAGTTGATGAAGGCGTCCGCCGAGGGCGTGTGCCCCAGCAGCGGCACGTTGTCCAGCAGCACCCGCTCGACCGGGACGCCGAGCCGGCGGCACACCCGCCGCCAGGACACGACGTTGACGTTGTGCGGCAGGATCAGCCCGATCTCGTCGAGGCTCAGGTCGGCCTGCTTGACCGCGGCGAGGATCACCTCGCCGAGCAGGTCGGTGTACTCGTTCGCGAACCGGTCCATCGCCGCGAGGCCGTCCGGCGCCCAGTGGTCGAGGTCCCCGCGCTGACCGGCCACATAGGACAGCAGGCGGTCCCGTGGCCCGGCGGCGGCCACCAGGCAGGCGCCCGCGCCCTCGCCGAACACCCGGTGGTCGGCGGCCAGCCGCTCGTCCTGGGTGAACACCTGCTCGCCGGCGACGATGAGCGCGAGCGCGCCCGGGTCACCGTCCCGGGCGAGCATCCGCCCGGCGATGTCGATGGCCAGCAGCCCGGAGGCACAGGCGTGGTGGGTCACCGCGAACGCCGTCGCGCCCCCGAGCCCGAGCCGGTCGCGCAGCTCGTGCACCGGGTTCACCGGGTACGGCGTCACCACCGGCACGCCGCGGGCGTAGAGCACGTACCGCACGAGGTGCTCGCGCCCGCGCAGCGTCGGGAGTGCCCGCGCGGCACCCTCCAGCAGGTCGAGCAGCGTCTCCCCTGGCCGCTGCCGGCGCACCTCGGCCAGGCCGTTGAACCGGCGCAGCACGCGCACCTGGGTCGGCGTCAGCCCCAGCTCGGCGCCCAGCTCCTCGACCGTCACCCGCCGCCGCGGCAGGTAAGCGGCCACCGCGTCCAATGTGGTCATCGCAGCGTCACCGGCACCGACTCGTAGCCGCGCAGCATGAGCGTGGTGCGCTCGCCCGGCGCGCCGGCCAGGGCCAGCTTCGGGAAGCGGCGCAGCAGCATCGGCAGCGCGAGCTGGCCCTCCAGCTTGCTGAGCACCGCGCCGAGGCAGTAGTGGATGCCCGCGCCGAACGACAGCGGCTGACCCTCGTCGCGCCCGGGGTCGAAACCGTCCGGGTCGGTGAACCGGGCCGGGTCGCGGTTGGCGGCGCCGAGCAGCACCAGCACCCGGCTGTCCCGCGGCACGGGCACGCCGGCGAGCTCGGTGTCGGCGGCCGCCCACCGGATGCTGAAGTGCGTCGGCGGCTCGTAGCGCAGGACCTCCTGGACGAAGCCGGCCGCCCGGACCGGGTCGGCGAGCACCCGCTCTGTCTCGTGTGGACGGTCGAGCAGGAGGGTGAGGCCGTTGCCGATCAGGTGGGTCGTGGTGACGAACCCGCCGTTGTACATCGTGAGCAGGTTGGCCAGCAGCTCGTCGTCGTGCAGCTGCACGCCCTCGGCCTGGCCGTGCACCGGCGCGCCTGTGTTCGACGATGCGCTCGCAAGCTCGCTGATGAGGTCGTCGCGTGGCTCGGCCCTGCGCTTGGCGACCAGGTCGGCGAAGTAGCCGGTGAGGTCCTCGGCCGCGGCGTCGGCCGCCTGCTGGAACCGCCAGACCCCCACGCCGAGGTCGAGGATCGCGCCGAACGCGCGCACCCGCTCGGGGAACCAGTCCCGGTCGGCCTCCGGCACGCCGAGCAACTCGCCGACGACGTCGCTGGGGACCGGCAGCGCGAACTCCGCGAGCACGTCCACCGGCGAGCCGTCCGCGCCCAGCTCCGCCAGCCGGTCGAGGCGCCTGTCGACGATCCGGACGACCGCGGGCTCGAGCGCGGCGATGCGCCGGGCGCTGAACGCCTGGCCGAACAGCCGGCGCACCCGGGTGTGGTCCGGGCCCTCGGTGAAGAAGATGGAGCTGACCAGCGTGCGCAGCGCCGGGTGGGCCCGCCAGCGCCGGCTGTCGCGCCGGTCCGGGTACTCGCCGGTCATCACGTGCAGCGCGGGGTCCCGCAGTGCCTGGTGGACCGCGTCGTAGCCGTGCACCACGATGTCGAAGCGGTCGGCCGGGTCGGTGAGCCGGCCCACCGGCCCGTGCCGGTGCAGCTCGGCGTAGTGCGGGTTGGGGTCCCGCCGCCCCTCCTTGGAGAGCAGCGACCCCAGCGACACTACTGGTCCACTGTGGACTTGCGCGGCCATCACCGCTCCTCCCTGGTCGTCGGGTCTCATGCGGGCGTCGCCACGAGGGCGCTGTCGGCGCCGGGACCGCTGCCGCGGTGCACGGTCTCGAGGGCGAAGCCGGAGTTCTCGAGGAGCTTGCGGTAGTCCTCCTCGGTCCGGTCGTGGCCCTCGAGCAGGACGAGCATCAGCAGGTCGACCATCCCGGAGGCCGCGTCGGGCTCGCTGTCCTCCTCGGGCAGCAGCTGCTCGAACACCACGAGCCGGCTGCCGGGTGCCATAGCCTCGCGGACCCGGCGCAGGATCAGCTGGGCCTTCTCGTCGGCCCAGTTGTGCAGCACGCGGGCCAGCACGTAGGCGTCACCGCCGGCGGGAACCCCCTCGAAGAAGCTGCCCTCGACGAGGTCCACCCGGCCGGCGAGCCCCGCGTCGACGAGCGTGGTCCTGGCCTGGCGGACGGCCTCGGGCAGCTCGAGGAGCACCCCGCGCATCGCCGTGTGGGCGGTGAGCACCTCGGCCAGCAGCCCGCCGCTGCCGCCGCCGACGTCCACCAGCGTGGCGACGCCGGTGAAGTCACACGCCGGGAGCGAGGTGGGCACCCGGTTGCTGTTCATCGCCTCGGCGAAGGTGGCCGCGACCCCCTGGTTGCCGTCGAGGTAGGCATAGAACGGCTCGCCGTAGATCAGGTCGAAGGCGGGCGCCCCGGTCCGCATCGTGTGCAGGATGTCGGCGAAGGACCGGAACACCTCCTCCCCGTCCAGCACCGCCATGTGCCGCAACGAGAACGGCACGTCCGACCGGAGGCACTCGGTGACCGACGTGAGCGCGTAGGTCTGCGGCGCGGTCCGCCGGAACAGGCCGATCGACGCCATGCCCCGCAGCAGGCGGTGCAGCGCCTCGGGATCGGCGCCGCACGCCTCGGCGAGCTCGTCCACCCTGCGCGGTCCGTCGGCCAGCAGGTCCGGCACGCCGAGCTTCGCCACGGCGTAGCAACACTGCGCGACCCAGCTGCTCGACAGGATGCCGAGCAGTTTGCGCCGCGCGAACCCGCTGGCCACCGATGTGTCCACCACGGCCGTCGTCAGCCGTTTGACCGATTCTTGATGGCGGTGAGAATGGTGTCCCACAGCTGCGCGCGGGCGGCGAGCGCGGTGTTCACCGTCTCGGCGCAGTCCTGCCACTTCTGCTCGTCGTCCCCGCACAGGTCGGTGACCATCTGCATGGCCATCGGGGTGTGCTGCTCGCCGTCGACCTCGATGTGGCGCTCGAGGTAGTCGAGGAACGTGCCGAGCTTGTTGCTCCGCTCGTTGATCGCCACCACCTGGGTGAACATGTCCGGGATCAGGTCCTCCCGGCCGAACGCGAACGCCGCGGCCTGGCAGTGCACCGGCATGTTCTCGATGATGTCCCAGGTGGTGGCGGCGAACGCGACCGACGGCGCCGGCACGCCGGCCTCGGCCAGCGCGTCCTGCACCGTGGCGCCGTCGCGCAGCAGGTCGACGAGCGTGTCGATGGCGGAGGTGTCGGCGCCGGCCTCACGCATGCCGTTGACATAGAGCTCGAAGTGGCTGATGAAGCCCTCGCCGAGCTCGTCGGACTCCTCGACCATCACGATGTCGTTGATGAGCCTGCGGCTCCCGGTGGGGCCGGTGGGGATCCACGGCACGGTGACGCAGGTGAGGTTGCGCTGCAAGGACTTCAGCAGGGACATGAAGTCCCACACCGCGAAGACGTGGTGCTCCATGAACGTCACGATGGCGTCGTGGGAGTCCAGGCCGGCGTAGAGGGGGTGCTGGACGACGCGGTCGCGTGCCTCGGTGACGGCCTTCTCGAGACGCTCGATGCCCGGATGCGTCTGTCCCCAGTCATATCTGGACAATGTATCTCTCTCCTTCGTGAGGTCTTTTCGAGCAGCGCGGCACGGCTCGAGCGGTGGTGTGCTCAGTCGCGCCACAGAATGGGGCAGTAATCCGCGTCCGCATAGTCCGGCCGGCCGTCCGGAGTTTTCCGGACAAGGCTGTCGTGATTGTAGAACGCCAGACTTCCGTCCGACAACGGGAATTCCCGGAACTCGTTCGCGCCGTCCTGGAGATGAAGCGAGACCGCCCGCCGGGGCCGGCCGCTCACGTTCGGCCCACTGCCGTGGTAGGTCCTGCAGTGGTGGAAGCTCAGGTGTCCCTTGGGAATCCGCATCGGGACCTTGGTGACCTCGACGCCGTTGTGCGCGGCGTTGTCGGCCAGCATCTGCTCGAGCTGGGACTTGTCGCGTTCGGCGAAATGGCGCGTGGTGCTGTCGTCGTTGCCGATCTCGGTCCACCGGTGACTGCCGTCCACGTGGGTGATCGTGCCCATTTCCTCATAACAGTCGTGAAATGGGATGAACGCGGTCAACATATTCTCCGACGACGAGGACGACCAGTAGTGCTTGTCGAAATGCCACGGCACGACGTTGGACGGCTCGCCGGAGATCGGCGGCTTGAGAATGAGCGTCGACTGGAACACCCGGATCTCCGCCGCCCGGGCGAGCCGCGCGGCCACCGCGCCGACGATCGGCTTGAGCAGCAGCTTGGCCAGCGCGTCGCTCTCGTAGTGCACGTAGTCGTTGTGCCGCTGCACGTCGCCGTGCGCCGGCTCCCAGTAGGCCAGCCGGGGCGGGCGGACCGGCAGCAGCCGGTCCCGCTCGCCCGCGTAGTACCGTTCGCCGGCCACGACCAGCTCGTCGACCTCGGCGTCGGTGAACAGCTTCTTGGTCAGGTACCAGCCGTGCTCGGCGTAGAACGCGACGTCCTCGTCGGTCGGCAGCAGTGCCTTGTCCTGTTCGGACAGTGAGAACCGTTCTGTCGTGGTCACCGGTGTCCTCCCGCTCGGCTTCGTAAGGTCCTCACGCGACACCCGTGAGCTCGCGGTTCTTCGCCTCGTACAGGGCCTTGATGTTGCCGCTGCCGAAGGTGAGCGCGCCGCGGCGCTCGATGATCTCCAGGAAGAGCGTCCGGCGGACGTGCATCGACTCGGTGAAGATCTGCAGCAGCTGACCCCAGTGGTCGCGGTCGACGAGCACGCCGACCTCCCGCAGCTCGGCCACCGGCACCGCGAGGTCGGCCACCCGCTCGCGCAGCGTGTCGTAGTAGGTCGGCGGTGTGCTCGCGAACCGGACCCCGCGGCCGGCCAGTGCGCGGACCGCGTCGGTGATGCCGTCCGCGGTGAACGCGACGTGCTGCACCCCGGCGCCGCCGTGCCACTGGATGAAGTCGTCGATCTGCCCGCGCTCGCGGGTGGTGTCCGGCTCGATCAGGGTGAGCGTGACCAGCTTCGAGTCGCTCTGCACGACCTTGGAGTACATGCCCTGGTCGCCGACCTCGATGTACTCCTCGAAGATCTGCGAGAAGCCGAACACGTCCTCGTAGTACCGCACCGTCGTGGACAGCGTCTGGGTCGGCACGCACACCGCGAAGTGGTCGATCGTGTGCAGCACCTCGCCATCCGCCGCGACGTCCACTTCGGACATCCGGAACACGCCGGGCAGGAACTCCGCGCGCGGGCCCGTGCGCTCGACGAGCCGGTGGGTGACGTCGGCGAAGCCGGACACCTCGGCGGTCGTCACCGCGGCGTCCCCGCCGGCGTACCTGGCCGGCGCCGACACCGCGGCCGCACCCCGGCGCACCAGCTCCTCGTAGGCCGCCTCCGCGTCGTCGACCTCCAGCGCGATCACCGCGACGCCGTCGCCGTGCTTGCGCAGGAACTCGGCGGCCGGGTGGTCGGGGACGAGGGGCGAGGTCAGGACCATCCGGATGTCGCCCTGGCCGAGCAGCAACGAGCGCTGGCCCTTCAGGCCGGTCTCGGGTCCACCCTGCCCGTGGACCTGGAACCCGAGGGCCGTGCAGTAGTAGAACGCGGCCTGCCGCGCGTCGCCGACGTACAACTCGATGTGGTCTATCCCTGAAAGGTTCATCAGTCCTAACCGTTCCGCTTCTTCTCGGTACTGGCGCCGCTCAGCACCAGGCTCACGTTCTGCCCCCCGAAGCCGAAGGAGTTCGACAGCGCATGGCCGGCCTCTGTCTCGAGTGGCGTGGCACGGATGTGTCTCGCCGGACAGGCCGGGTCGACCTCGTCCAGGTTGTAGGTGGGCGGCAGCACGCCGCGGGCGACGGCGAGCGCGCTGGCCGCGGCCTCGACCACACCGGACGTGCCGAGCATGTGCCCGGTCAGCGCCTTGGTGGAGCTCACCGGCGGCCCGTCGGTCCCGAACACCGCGGCGAGCGCGGCGGTCTCCGCCACGTCGCCGAGCTTGGTCGACGTGCCGTGCGCGTTGACGTAGCCGATGTCCGACACCGCGAGGCCCGCGCTGGCCAGCGCCCGGCGCATGCACTCGGCGGCACCGGAGCCGTCCGGCCGGGGGGTGGTCGGGTGGTGCGCGTCAGTGGTGGCGCCCCAGCCACGCACGTCGGCGTACCCGGCGGCACCCCGCGCGTTCGCGTGCCCGACCCGTTCGAGCACCAGCATCCCGGCGCCCTCGGCGAGGACGAAACCGTTGCGCCGCACGTCGAACGGGCGGCTCGCGGCGGTCGGGTCCGGCCAGCGGCGGGCCAGCGCCCGCGCGTTGCCGAACGTGTCGGCGAAGGTCGGGAACAGCGGGGCCTCGCTCGCGCCGCACACCACCACGTCGGCGTCGCCGGACCGGATGAGCCGCAGCCCGTCGGCGATCGCCTGGGCGCCGGACGCGCACGCCGTGCCGATGCTCGAGCTGTAGCCGCGGATCCCGTGCTCGATGGCGATCCTGGCCGCCGGCATGTTCGGCAGGATCCCGGTGAGCAGGTACGGGCTCACCGCGGTCCGGCCCCGGTCGCCGCGCGCCAGCACCTGCGCCTCCAGCGTGGCCAGGCCGCCGACCCCGCCGACGATCACGCCGATCCGCCCGGGGTCCACGTCGCGGCCGACCTCGATGCCGGCGTCGGTCAGCGCGTCCCGCGCGGTGAGCAGCGCCAGCACGACGGTCTTGTCGACGACGCTCGCGGCCGGGCCGGACACCACAGTGCGCGGGTCCACGTCGGGCACGAACCCGCCGACGTCGACCGAGTCGGCCGCGGGATGGCCGGCCGGCGGCGCGGACAGGCCGGACTTGCCGACGCACAGCGCGTGGAAGACCTCCTCGACGCCCCGCCCGACCGGGGTCAGCAGCCCCATGCCGGTGATCGCGGCGGTCATGCCGGGTCCCGGCTCAGGTGCTTCTGGCGCAGCAGGAACTTGCGCACCTTGCCGGTCACGGTCAGCGGGATGTCCTCCTGCCGCACGGCGACCACCCGGTGCAGCGTCTCGCCGACCCGCTCGCCGAGCGCGGCCCGGATCGTCTCCGTGCGGTCGGTGCCGGGGTCCGCGTCCGGGACGAGCTCCAGCAGGACGTCGGTGACGATCCCGCCGTCCTCGGACACGATCACGACCGTGCAGTCGAGCACGTCCGGGCAGGCCGCGAGGATGCGCTCCTCGGACAGGGCGGTGTAGTACCCGTCGCCGACGACCGCGTCCGGGTCCCGGTCGACGTGGTAGTAGTTGCCCTCCTCGTCGCGGTAGACGAGGTCGCCGGTGAGGAACCAGCCGTTCAGCCGCGCGCGGAACGTGGTCACCGAGTCGTTCCAGTAGCCCGGCGACACGGTCGGCGACCGGAACCCGAGCCGGCCGACCTTGCCGGCGGGCAGCTCCGCGCCGTCCTCGTCGAGCACCACGACCTCGGCGAACTTGTAGGGCCGGCCGATCCGGCGCCCGTAGTGGTCGCTGTCCGGCGTGTGCGTGACGTGGAAGCCGTTGTGCCCCATCTCGGACGAGCCGAGCCCGTCGACGAAGTGCGAGCCCTTGACCCGGCCGCGGCCCTCGCGGGTGACGGTCTCCCGCGAGCCGACCGCGACGAGGCGGCGGATGTGTGTCTCGTGCGCGCAGTCGCCGGTGTTGAACCACATCCGCACGGAGTCGACGTCCCGAGTGGACAGATCGAACCGGGCGAGGTCGGCCCAGGTGACCGCGAACCCGTACACCGCCTCGGGGTGCCAGCGCTCGATGGCGGCCAGCACGGTGGGACCGTCCTGCCGGGACAGGCACAGCATCCTGCCGCGGTTGCAGAGGATCTGGCTGACCATCAGCACGGTGGCCGTGTGCGGGATCGGCAGCGCGTTGAGGACGCGGTTGGTGCCCTGCGCCTGCGGCATCGACAGCAGGTGGCGCTGCGAGGCGAACAGCGTGCGGTGCAGGTGCAGCACGGCCTTCGGCACCCCGGTCGTGCCCGAGGTGTGGGTGATGACGATCGGGTCGTCCTGGTGGTGGCGGTAGGGCGCGGGCGCGGCCGCGGGGTCACCGGTGCCCAGCTCGGCCGGCTCGCCGAGAAGCTCGGCGGTCGGCTCGTGGCCGGCGAGCAGCTCGGCGTGCGCCGCATCGGCGAGCACTCCCCTGGCCCGCAGCCGGCGGAGGTACTCGGCGGCGATCTCCGGGGTCATCTTCCCGTTCAGCAGCGCGGGGATCGCGCCGATCCGGGTGAGCGCGAGGAAGCTGAGGATCGTGTCGGCCGCCGCGGTCGCCCACACGGCGACCGGGTCGCGCCGGCGGATGCCGCGCGCGTGCAGCCACGCCGCCCGGGCGTTCACCATCGTGTCCAGCTCGCCGAGGGTGAGCTCGTACCCGGCCGGCCGGCCGTCCACCGCGGTGTCGAAGATCAGCCCCGGGCCGGCCGGGTCCGCGCCGTGGGCGAGCACGGTGCTCAACACGTTGCCGGCGCCGATGTCCGGGTCGGCGGCCAGGGCGGCACGCAGGCCCCTTGCGTTCATCGTGGCTCTCCTTTGCTCACCAGCACGGCTTCCGCGGACCCGTCCGCGCCGGCTTGTTCGACCCACACCACGAGGGCCTCGTCGGCGTCCCCGTCGTCGATCAGCAGTCGCGCCTGCGCCATCCCGTCGGCTCTCGCGTCACCGGTGGGGCACAGGCAGACCACCGGCCCGCCGAGCCCCCACTCGGCGGCGACGTGCCCGACGACGCTGTTGGGCACGGACTGGAAGAACAGCAGCGGCCCGATCCGCGTGCCGGCGTCCACCGCGTGCGCGACGTGTTCCGCGCTCTGCGCGTCGCCGCTCCCGGTCACGAGCACCACCGCGGTGCGCCGCCCTGTGTCTTCGGGCGCGGGCGGGTTTCCGTGACGGGCGGCCAGACATCGGCGCGCCACCTCGGCGACCAGCGGGCTGAACGAGGACACGACGAACCCGGGAAGTGGTGTCGGTGTCCGCCCCGCCGGCCAAGTGGCCTCGGCTAACTCAGAGATGTCCGTCATGAGACCGCCTTCACGAGCAGCGCCGTGTTGGCGCCGCCGAACGCGGCGTTGAGGCTCAGCGCGTAGGGGCTCCCCGCGGGGCGGGGCGCGTCCAGGATCACGTCGAGCTCGCAGGCCGGGTCGGGACCCAGATAGCCGGTGTTGACCGGCAGCTTGCCGGCCATGGTGGCGAGGACCGTGACGATCAGCTCGAGCAGGCCCGAGCCCTCGAGCGCGTGCCCGTGCACGGACTTGGTGGAGCTGACCGGAATCCGCGCCGCGCCGAGCGCCTGGCGCAGCGCGGCCGCCTCCGCGGCGTCGCCCTCCGCGCCGCCGGCGTTGGCGTTGACGTACCCGATCCGCGCCGGGTCGATCCCGGCCCGGCGCACGGCCGCGGTGATCGCCCGCGCCAGGCCGTTGCCGGCCGGGTCGGGGCGGACCGCGTGGTAGGCGTCACCCGCGCGGCCCCAGCCGACGACCTCGGCCAGAACCTCCCGCGTGCCAACGGCTTCGAGGACCACCGCGGACACGGCGTCGCCGAGCAGCAGGCCGGTCCGGCCGGCACTGAACGGGCGGGCGGCGCCGTCGGTGGCGAGCGCGCGGCCCGCGTCGAAGAGCGCGAACTGGTCCGGCTCGACGAGGTACCCCGCCGCGACGACGACCCGCTCCACGCGGCCGGCCCTGACCAACGCGGCGGCGTCGGCCACCGCGGTGCTCGCCGACACGCACGCGCACGTGTAGACCTTCGCCGCGCCGGCGAGCCCCGCGCGGCCCGCCAGCTCCGCGGCGAGCCCGGCCGCGGTCGGTTTGTCCGTTGTAGACAGACGGGCGGCGTCCGGGTGGCCGTGCACCGCGAGCATCAGCGGCGTCGTGGCCCGCTGCGCGCGGGTGAGCCCGGCGTCGGCGCACGCGTCGCGGATGACCCAGGCGAGCTCGTCGCCCAGCGGGCCCACGCCGGCGAGCGTGGCCGCGTCCTTGACCCGGCGCCCACCGACGTCGAACCGGCGGACCGGCCCGAACGCCGCGGTTCCGGAGAGGACACCGGCCAGCTGCGCCTGCGATCCCCTGCCGAGCGCGCTGACCGCGGCCACGCCGACGATGCCGGTTCTGCCGGCCAGGTCAGACATCCGGAACCGTCCGGATGGCCTCGCGCAGTACCTCGACGGCCCCGGACACGGTGCTCATCCGGGCGAACTGCCCGTCGTCCAGCTCGATCTCCACGCCGTAGCGCTGCTCCACCTGGTGCATGAGCCAGGCGAGCTGGATCGAGTCGATCCGCTCGCTCACCTCGTCCACCGGCCGGTCGCCGAGACTGGCGACCATCGCGACGACGTCCGTACGTTCCACGGTTGGGTGCCCGGTCATCCCGCCTGACCCGCGTTGGCCACCTTCGTGGCCCGGTCCGCCACCGTCGCGGTGAACTCGCCGACCGTCATGAGCGCGAGCTCCTCGGACTCCTCGTCCGCGAACCGCACGCCGAACTTGTCCTCGACGCGGACCGCGAGCTCGGCCATCGCCAGCGACTCCAGGTCAACGCCCGCCGGACCGAGGGTGCTGTCGTCGTCGACTCCCTCGATGTCGTAGTTCATCTCCTGGAGGGTCTCGAAGACGAAGTCACGTACCTCAGCAGCGTTCATCGCTCACCTTCCCTGTTTCCGATACATACTCGTCAGCCGGCTCCGTGGCGTGACGGTTCACGGGATCGCCCCGCGCAGCACGGTGCGGTCCCGGACGAGCTTTCCGGTGGTGGTGCGGGGCATCCGCGCGACGACGTGCATGGTCCGCGGCCGCTTGTAGCCCGCGACCCGCTCGGCGAGCGCGGCCTCCACCTGCGCGCCGGTCGCGTCCCCCTCCAGCTGCACGAACGCGGTGATCTCCTTGTCGTACAGGACAACCGCGGCGGCGACGCCGGACACCTCGGTGAGCGCGTACTCCACTTCGGTCAGGTCGACCTTCAGCCCGCCCACCGACACCTGCGAGTCCAGGCGGCCGAGCACGGTCACGAGACCGGTCGCCTCGTCGACCCGGCCGGCGTCCTTGGTGTGCAGCCACCCGTCCGCCCACCGGGTCGGATCGGACAGACCGACGTACGGCGACTCGGGGCGGCCGACCAGGAGCTCGCCGTCGTGCGCCCGGACTTCCAGGCCCGGCGCCGGCAGCAGCGAGGGCCGGTGCGCGCCGAACAGGTCGGTGGCGATGACGCCGACCTCGGTCATTCCCCACATGTTTCCCAGTGGAACCCGGTACTTCTCCTCGAACTTGGCCGAGACCGCGGCGGGGACCAGCTCGCCGCCGGTGGTCATCCGCTTGAGCTGGCCGAGCTTGGGCGGGTCGGTGACCGAGGCGAGGAGTCCTATGTGGAACGGGACGCCGAGGACGGTGGCCGGCGTGCTGCCGGCCGCGACGGCCTCGAGGATGCTGTCGCCGGTGAGCCGTCGCGGTGGGACCAGCTCGATGCCCGCGTGCAGGCCGTAGAGCAGGCCGCCGACGAGGCCGAGGACGTGGACCATCGAGGGCAGCAGGATGATCCGCTCGCCGCGCAGGGGGACGCCGTCGATGAGGGTGTAGCGGTGGATCTCGGCCACGAGGTCGGCGGCGGTGCGGCCGATCACTTTGGACGGGCCGGTCGACCCGGAGCTGAGCTGGAGCACCGCGTGCGGGGTCGAGGCGGGCCGGCCGTCCCGCGTGGTGACCGACTCGGTGACGTCGAGGAAGAGGCTGAGCGGGCTGCCCTTGGTCTGCCGCGGCGCGACGACGACCTGGACGCCGAGGCGCTCGAGTGCCTGGTCCACCTCGTACCGAGTGAGCCGGTGGTCGAGCAGGACGGCCTGCGCGCCGATGCGCCAGACGGCGAGCAGGTTGGCGATATACGTGACGGACGGTGGCAAATTCAGTGCCGCGCGGCCGCCCTTTCCCAGGCCGGCCCCCACCAGCGCTTCCTGCTTCTCCGCGACCAGTTGGCGTAGCGCCGACCGGGCAATCGGTCCAGTCGGAAGGTGTAAACAGACCTCATTGTCCGCACCCGTCAGCAATACCTCGTCAACCCATTCCGGCCCAACCGCGGGAGTTGACTCGGTCGCCATTATCGTGGCCGCCTCCGGTCCCACAAAAGCGCAGCACAAATCAGCCCCCAACGGGTAAGTATCGGTTTGCCGTCATGCCGCCCGACTGACAGCGACCTGGAGCGTACGTCAATTCAAGCGTCCTGAGAAGGACAGAAGTAAACGGTGCTTTGCGTAATTGATCGCTTACCGTGTGTTTGAGCCTTGTTTTGCCTACGGTCGGCTGTCTACTCTGCACAACCTGGTCATCCGCATCCCTGCCAACAGGCTCCGGCCGCCCCTTCGCGCATTTAATGGGGCGTTATCCACGCGGCCCGCATTCCCTTTTGCGCACGCGGAACTGGACATCCTGGACAGCCGCGATACATCCTTCGCCGAACTCGATAGGCGGAACGGAGTACGCGGCTGTCGGCGGACCGTACGAATACCGTCCGGCGGGTAAGAATTCTGTAACTGTTGGTCGGCCTACCTACCAGAAAAACTCACCGGCAGTAGCCGCTACAGGCCGGGCGGCGGGAAGGCGGTACCCGGATGGGTGGCGTCCCGGCGCCTCGCTAAAGAGGTGCCTGCGAGGTGTCGACACGCGCCCGCTGCCGAGGAATGTCCGTCGCCGGTCTGGACGGGCCGTCGCCGTCCTCCGCCCCCGGCTCCACCAACGCCCCGACGCCGGCCAGGACCTCCCGCGCCCCCCGAACCTGCCCGGCGATCCGCCCGTGCAGCTCGCGAAGCCGCCCCACCTCCTGCCGAGCCACCCCGACGCGGCGAGCGGCTTCCTCGGTGGCCTCCCGAACTCGCCAGTCAGCCTCCGCCCGCGCCGACCCCGCGAGCCGATCAGCCTCCGCAATGGCATCCCCGACGAGCCGCCTGGACTCCGTGGCGGTCTCCCGACGACACCGCTCGGCCTTCGAGGCGGCATCGCCGACGAGCCGAGCCGACTCCTCACTCGCCACCCGCACCCGCCGATCGGCCTCCTCGGCCGCCTCGCGAAGACGCCACTCGGCTTCGGCCCGCGCCGACCCCACCAACCGATCGGCCTCCGCGACGAGCCGACTCGACTCCTCACTCGCCTCCCGACGACACCGCTCCGCCTCGGCGGTGGCATCCCCCACCAACCCACCGGCCGCAGCGCTCGCCTCCCCCACCCGCCGATCGGCCTCCCCCGCGGCCTCGCGAAGACGCCACTCGGCCTCCGCCCGCGCCGAACCCACCAAGCGGTCGGCCTCCGCGGTCGCCTCCGCCACCAAGCGGACGGCCTCCCCACGCGCCGCCACACTCTGCTCGGCGATCTCCCGCATCGCCGACGTGCGGCGGGCCGACATGGCCACCTCGAAGTCCGTCTCCACGCGGGCGCGGCGGCGGGCGGCGGCAGCGTCGAGCGCGCGACAGCGGCGGTCGGCCTCCGTCGTCATCACCGTCACCTCCAGCCTCGTCTGCCGCAGGAGCGTCCGGTGCTCCGCCTCCATCTCCCGCCGCCGGCCGTCCAGCTCCCTGATCGACGTCTCGTACCTCGCCCGCAGCCGGCCGGCCGCCTCCTCCGCGGTGGCCCAGCAGTTCTCGGCCGCCGCCTGGGCGCGCGCGGTGATCTCCGCGGCCTCCTCCGTGGCCAGCTCCAGCATCCGGTGCAACCGGTCCTGCAGCGCCGACTGCTCGATCGGCGTCCGGCACACCGCGTCCAACCGGCGCCGCAACAGCTCGTTCGACGCGCGGAGCTGCTCCACCTCCCCGGCGAGCGCCTCCGCGAGGCCGGCGTTCGCGTCCCGGTCGGCGGCCAGGCTGCGCAGCTCCTCCTCCACGCTCTGCACGTACTGGCGGACCGACCCTCTCCGGTACCCCCGCAGCACGACGTCGAACCCGGTGCGAAGCGGTACCAGCTCCCTGCCGTTGGCCACCCGGCCCACCCCTAACTGTCTACAATGGACAGCGAAACATCCGATCATCCAACGTATACCGCAGTAGCCGCGCCGGGAGAAGGCCTTGGCCGCCACGGAAAAGATCCGTGATCACTTTCGCGGCCCGCCCAGGGCGCGCGTGCCCGGCCCGCGACCGTGCAGGACACTCGTGACGTGCAGCTGCCCGACCTCCCGGTACGCGCGGTCCTCGACGACGTGACCACCGCGCTGGCCGACCACGGCGCCGCGGTCCTCGTCGCCCCGCCGGGCACCGGCAAGACGACGGTCGTCCCGCTGGCGCTCTCGACGACGGTGCCCGGCAAGATCGTCGTCGCCGAGCCGCGGCGGCTCGCGGCGCGGGCGGCGGCGGCGCGGATGGCCGCCCTGCTCGGCGAGCCGGTCGGCGCCACCGTCGGCTACGCCGTGCGCGGCGACCGCAAGACATCGAAGAGCACCCGCATCGAGGTCGTCACCACGGGCCTGCTGGTCCGGCGGCTGCAGAACGACCCGAACCTGCCCGGCACCGACCTCGTCCTGCTCGACGAGTGCCACGAGCGCCACCTCGACGCGGACCTGCTCCTCACCCTGCTGCTCGACGCCCGCGCCGGCCTGCGCCCGGACCTGCGGCTCCTCGCCGCCTCGGCCACCGTCGCCACCGACCGGATCGCCGAGCTGCTCGGCCCCGGCACGCCGGTGGTGCGCGCACACGTGCGGACCTACCCGGTCACCGTGACCTACACCCCGCCGGCCCGCGGCGAGCGCATCGAGCGCTGCGTGGCCCGCGCCGCCCGGACCGCACTGTCCGAATCGGACGGTGACGTGCTCGTGTTCCTGCCCGGCGTCGGCGAGATCGCGCGGACCACCGCACTGCTCGGCGGGCTGAACGTGGTCCCGCTGCACGGGCGGCTGCCGGCGGCCCGGCAGGACGCGGCGCTGCGGCCGAGCGACGAGCGCCGGATCGTGCTGGCCACCGCGGTCGCCGAGTCCAGCCTCACCGTGCCGGGGGTGCGCGCGGTGGTGGACTCCGGCCTCGCCCGGGTCCCGAGGATGGACCACCGCCGGGGCCTCGGCGGCCTCGTCACCACCCGGGTGTCGGCGTCGGTGGCCGAGCAGCGCGCCGGCCGGGCCGGACGCGAGGCGCCCGGGCGGGTGTACCGGTGCTGGCCCGAGCACGAGCACGGCACCCTGCCCGACCAGCCGGAACCCGAGATCCGGACCGCCGACCTCACCCGCCTCGCGCTGGAGCTGGCCTGCTGGGGCACCCCCGACGGCAGCGACCTCGACTGGTGGGACCCGCCGCCGCCCGGCGCGCTCGCCGCCGGCCGCGGCGTCCTCACCGCGCTCGGCGCGCTCGACCGGACCGGCGCGGTCACCGAACGCGGCCGCCGGATCGCCGGCATCGGCCTGCATCCGCGGCTGGCCCGGGCGCTGCTCGACGGCGCCGAGGCGATGGGCGCCACCGCCGCGGCCGAGGTCGTGGCCCTGCTCGACGACGACACGCTCGCCACCGGCACCGACGTCTCCGACGCCCTGCGCGCGCTGCGCCGCGACGGCCACAGTCGCTGGCGCCAGGAGGTCCGCCGGCTCGCGGCACTGGTCCCCGCCGGGCCGGCGGGGCCGGCGGACCCCGCGTTCGTGGTCGCGCTCGCCCACCCGGAGCGGCTGGCCCGGCGCCGGGCGCCCGGGTCGCGGGTCTACCTGATGGCCGGCGGCACCGCGGCCGAGCTGGACGGCCCCGCCGACGCCGAGTGGCTCGCCGTCGCGAGTGCCGACCGCCAGCCCGGCCGGACCGAGGGCAAGATCCGCCTGGCCGCCCGCGCCGACCAGGCACTCGCCGAGCGCGCGGCCCCCGCCCTGCTGTCCACTGTGGACGAGATCGGCTGGGCGGCCGGCGACGTGGTGGCCCGCCGGGTCACCCGCCTCGGCGCGATCGTCCTGCGCGAGCGTCCGCTCGCCGACCCGGACCGCGACCAGCTGCGCGACGCGCTCGTCGACGGGCTGCGCAAGGACGGCCTCGGCCTGCTGACCTGGACCGACGCGGCGACCCGGCTGCGCAGGCGGCTCGCGCTGCTGCACCGGGCCCTCGGCGACCCGTGGCCCGCGATGGACGACGCCGCCCTGCTCGACACGGCCCCGGTGTGGCTCGGCCCGGAGCTCACCCGGGCCCGGCGCCGCGCCGACCTGGCCCGGGTGAACGTGCACGACGCGCTCTCCCGCCTGCTCCCCTGGCCGGCGGCGGGCCGGCTCGACGAGCTCGCGCCGGACCGGCTCGCCGTCCCGTCCGGCGCGCGGATCAGGGTCGACTACTCCGCCGACGAGCCGGTGCTGCCGGTGAAGGTCCAGGAGGCGTTCGGCTGGACCGCGACCCCGACCATCGCCGACGGCCGGGTGCCCGTGCTGCTGCACCTGCTCTCCCCCGCCGGCCGCCCGGTGGCGATCACCCGCGACCTCACCTCCTTCTGGCGCGACGGCTACCAGCAGGTCCGCACCGAGCTGCGCGGCCGCTACCCGAAGCACCCCTGGCCCACCGACCCGACGACCGCGACGCCGACCGCCCGCACCACCCGCCGCGGCAGCACCGGGTGCTGAACACCGCACGGCGGCGCCGGGGCAGGTCGATACAGTTCGATCACAGCGACCGAACTGGAGGGACCGTGCGACACGAGGTCACCCTGCCCATCGACGCGCCTGCCGAGCTGGTGTGGCAGACCATGAGCACCGTGGAGAAGTGGCCCGAGTGGACCCCCACGATGACCGAGATCCGCCGGCTCGACGACGGTGAGCTGCGGGTGGGCAGCACGGCGGAGGTCCGCCAGCCCAAGCAGCCGCCGCGCACGTGGACGGTCACCGAGCTGACCCCGGGGAAGTCGTTCACCTGGGTGAGCTCCGGCACCGGCCTGCAGCTCGCCGCCGACCACGTCATCACCACGGACGGCGACGGCACGGTCGGCGCCCTGCTGACCTTCACCGTGCGCGGGGTGCTCGCACCGGTGGCCGGCCTGCTCGCGGGCGGGGCCATGCGCCGCGCGGTCGACACCGAGGCCGAGTCCCTCAAGAAGTGGTGCGAGAGCCACCGGGCCGACGGATAACAAGGTCCACTGTGGACTGAACGGGGGCGGGGGCCGGGTGGTCGTTCGGTGCATGGTGCTCTTCGGGCTGCTCGGGCTCTACCAGTCGACGCTGGGCCCGCTCATCCCGATCATCCGCGACGACAACCACCTCACCGGCGCCACCGCGGGCCTGCTGGTCAGCGGCTTCTTCGCCGGCTCGCTGGCGAGCACGGTGGCCGGCGGGGCGCTGCCCGAGCGGTGGGCGCGGACCTACCTGGTCGTCGTGCCCGCGGCGCTGCTGCTCGCGGGATCGGCCGGCCTGGTGGTGCGCGGCCCGTGGCCGCTGCCGCTGCTCGCCGTCGTCGTGGCCGGGCTCGGCTTCGGCGGGCTCGTCCTGGTCGTCAACACCGCGATGGCGAGCCAGCCCGGCCAGCGTGGTGTGACGCTCGCCAACCTCGTCAACGGCGTGTTCGGCCTCGGCGCAGCGGCCGGCCCGGCGCTGGTCGGCCTCACCCGCGACGTCGGCTACCCGTACCTGTTCGGCGTGCTGGCCGTTGCCATCCTGCTCACGCTGCCCAACCGCCACCTCGGCGCGGTCCGCCCGGCCGAGGTGGCGGCGCGGTCCGGCCGCGCGCCGGGACTGTTGCCGCTCTTCGGCGCCCTGCTGTTCTGCTACGCCGGCATCGAGACCGGCCTGAGCAGCTGGGAGACCGTGCACCTGGAGGCCCACGGCTACCCGCCGGGGACCGCCTCGGCGCTCACGTCGCTGTTCTGGCTGGGGCTGGCCGCGAGCCGGCTGCTGGTCCCGCTGCTGACCACCCGCTGGCCGCCGGCCCGGCTGATCGCCACCACGCTGACCGGGATGTTCGGCGCGCTGGTCCTGATCGCCGTGCCGAACCTCGCCCCCGCGGGCTACCTGCTGGCCGGCGCGCTCGCCGGCCCCGTGTTCCCCACGGCACTGGCCTGGCACGCGTCGACACACCCGGACCCGCGCCGGGGCAACGCCGTGCTGCTGGCCGCCGCCATGATCGGCAACGTGACGGCGCCCGCGGCGCTCGGCTACACGATGCAGGCGACCTCGGACCTGCTGCTGCCCGCGCTGGTCGCCGTGCCGGTCCTCGCGTGCCTGACGATCACCCTGGTGCTGCGCGGCCGAGCCGGGCCCGGGCCGACCGCTCGATAAGGATGGGGAGGAAGCTGCGGATCGGCGCGTCCGCGAACCGCTCGCGCTCCTCGTCGACGACGTCGTCGACTCTGGGCGCGTCGTACTCGGTCGCGAGCTTGCTCTTCACCGTGGCCAGCTGCCTGTCGAGATCGTCGCGCGCCAAGCTGTCCAACGTCGTCGTCATCGCGATCCACCCTGCTTTCGCATCAGGCCGGCTGACTTCCCCGCGTCCGTGTCCACGCAACCACAGCCAGGTGAACAGGGAGTGAACGGCGGGACTCACCACCGGTCGATGTGCAGGACCTCGTCGAGCGGCTGGCGGGCGGCGGGCTTGAAGGTCTCGCCCGTGTAGTAGGCCGTCGGGATGAGGGCCGTCTGGTGAACGCCCTCCGGCAGCTCCAGGATCTCGGCCACCTCCCTCTCGTAGGCCAGGTGCAGCGTGGTCCATGCGGTGCCCAGGCCGAGGGTGCGGGCGGCGAGCATGTAGCTCCACGCGGCGGGCAGGACCGAGCCCCACAGGCCCGCCTGGTTGCCCGCCGGCAGCTCGCGGCGGCCGGTGCGCAGGCACGGCAGGACCAGGACCGGCACGTCACCCATGTGGTCGGCGAGGTATGCCACGCTCTCGTGGACCCGCTGCTGGACCACGGACCGCTCTGGGTCGTCGGCGAACAGGTTGCCCGCGGCGCCGGAGGACGCCAGGTACTCCGCGCACGCCGTCGCGTACACCGCGCCGACCCGGGCCCGCTGCTCGCCGTCGGTGACGACGACCCACTCCCACGTCTGCCGGTTCGACCCGCTCGGCGCCTGCAGCGCGATCTCGAGAGCGCGCCGCACCAGCTCCATCGGGACCGGGCGGGTGAGGTCGAGCCGCTTGCGGACACTGCGCGTGGTGGTGAGCAACTCCTCGGGCGTCATGCCCCAACGCTACGTCGGGCCGGACCGTCGACGCCCAGCTCGTGGGCGCGCCGGCGCGGCGAGCCGCTCGGCCGAGGGCACGAGGTGGAGCGTGCGGTCCGCGGGCAGGCCGTCGGCTCGCGGCTGGGGAAGTCCACCTTGGACGGTGTGGTGGTGGTAGGGGTCCTGGTCGGGGAGGTCGTCATGGACCAGCGAGTGGGTCAGACCCGTTCGTCCCTCCGGCCGTGCGGCATTCGGCCGAATGAGACGGTTCGGCGCGGGCCGCGCGGAAACCGCCCTGGCGCGCGCTGACAACCGGTAATTGAGTTCATTGTGTTGGCGCGACGCGGTGATCGGAAAGAACTAGGGTTCTACGCAAGACATCGTCGTCTGGTTAAGCGGAGGCCTCATGTCGTCCGGCAACCCACGGAGCAAGGCCACGGGGCTCGTGTTCAACCCCTGGAACCTCCTGCTGCTCATCCCCTTCGTCATCCTCATCACTCCGCTCTACAACAAGCGGTCCCCCGAACTGTTCGGCCTTCCCTTCTTCTACTGGTTCCAGTTCGCGGTCATCCCGGTCGGCGTGCTCTGCACGATCGTCGTCTACCGGATGACCCGGACCAGGCCGGTGGTCCGCCCGGACGAAAGCGGTCCGGACGTGGACCAGCTCGATGAGGGGAGCGTGCGCTGATGCAGTGGACCGAGCTGATCATCTTCATTGTCCTGTTCTTACTCGTCACGGTGCTCGGCTTCATGGCCGCGCGCTGGCGTTCCGTGTCCTCGCTGGACCACCTCGACGAGTGGGGGCTCGGCGGCCGCAAGTTCGGGTCGTGGATCACCTGGTTCCTCGTGGGCGGTGACCTCTACACGGCGTACACGTTCGTCGCGGTGCCGGCGCTGCTGTTCGGCGCGGGCGCGACGGGCTTCTTCGCGCTGCCGTACACGATCATCGCCTACCCGCTGGTGTTCCTGCCGGTGCTGCGGATGTGGTCGGTGTCGCGGGCCCGCGGCTACGTGACCCCGGCCGACTTCGTGCGCGGCCGGTACGGCTCGTCGCTGCTGGCGCTGCTGGTGGCGATCACCGGCATCGTCGCGACCATGCCCTACATCGCGCTGCAGCTCGTCGGCCTGGAGGCCGTGCTGCGCTCGATGGGCTTCAACGACTCCGGCATCCTCGGCCACCTGCCGCTGGTGATCGCCTTCGTGATCCTCGCGGTCTACACCTACCAGTCGGGCCTGCGTGCCCCGGCGCTGATCGCGTTCGTCAAGGACATCCTGATCTACATCGTGATCCTGGTGGCCGTGATCTACCTGCCGATCAAGCTCGGCGGGTGGAGCGAGATCTTCGGCGCCGCCGAGACGAAGCTGACCGGGACGAACCCGGCGACGGGCAAGCCGTTCGGCGACATCCTGCTCAACTCCAACAACCAGCTGCAGTACGCCACGCTGGCACTCGGGTCGGCGCTCGCGCTGTTCCTGTATCCGCACTCGATCACCGGCGTGCTCGCGTCGCGGGGCCGGGACGTGTTGAAGCGCAACATGTCCGCGCTGCCGGCGTACTCGCTCCTGCTCGGTTTGCTGGCACTGCTGGGCTTCGTCGCCATCGCCGCGGGCACCCAACCGATCAAGAACAACGCCACCGGCCGCCCGGACACCAACACGATCATCCCGGAGCTGTTCAACGGCCAGTTCCCGTCGTGGTTCGCGGGCATCGCGTTCGCCGCGATCGGCATCGGCGCGCTCGTGCCGGCCGCGATCATGTCGATCGCCGCGGCGAACCTGTGGACCCGCAACGTCTACAAGGAGTACGTCCGCAAGGACGCCACCCCGAAGCAGGAGGCGAAGCAGGCCAAGGTCGCCTCGCTGGTGGTGAAGTTCGGCGCCGTGCTGTTCATCATCGGCATCGACCCGCAGTACGCGATCGACCTGCAGCTGATCGGCGGCGTGATCATCCTGCAGACGCTGCCGGCGGTCGCGATCGCGCTCTACACCAAGTGGCTGCACCGGTGGGCGCTCGTCGCCGGCTGGGCGGTCGGCATGGCGTGGGGCATGTTCCTGCTGTACCAGATCGCGAACCCGGCGACGAAACGCGCGCACTTCGGCGGTTACGCGCTCCCGCTGGACAAGCTGAACATCCTGGGCTGGCAACCGTTCCCCGGCTCGACGGTGCAGATCTACGTCGGGTTCGTCGCGCTGGTCGCGAACCTGCTGATCGCGTTGGTCGTCACCCTGGTGATACGCAGGTTCGACGTCTTCAACGGGAACGACGACACCACGGGCGAGGACTACCACCTCGACGAGCACGACAAGGATCTCCGCCCGATCGCCGTGCACTGACGGCGACGCACGATTGTTGACGGCCGGGCCGGCGCACGTCGCCGACCCGGCCGTCAGCCGTTCTCAGTCCCCCGCCC
>NZ_DASWSJ010000226.1:0-1784 GCF_036402745.1 Actinophytocola sp.
CCGCCGGCTCGGACTTCGGTCGGGAGTCGCGGCGCCGATCGTCGTCCAGGGGCATCTGTGGGGCGCGATCGCCGTCGGAACCCGGCACGAGCGTTTCCCGCCCGACACCGAACAACGCATAGCGGACTTCACCGAACTCATCGGCACCGCCATCGCCAACGCCGAGAGCCGCGCCCAACTCGAGGACAGCCGCGACGAACTCCACCGGCTCGCGCAGGAACAGGCCGCGTTGCGCCGCGTCGCCACGCTGGTCGCCCGCGGGGTGGCACCAGGCGAGGTGTTCGCGGCCGTCGCGCACGAGGTCGGCCACGTGCTCGATGCCGACTCCACGACCATCGTCCGCCTCGATCCCGACGGCGCGGCGACCGTCCTCACCCGCGTCGGCGTCCCCCCCGATGAGGTGGCGGTGGGGAGCCGCTTCAACCTCGAGCCGCCGCTGCATTTGGCGGTCGCCTTGCGCACCGGCCGCCCGGCCCGCCTCGACGACTTCAGCCAGGCCTGCGACGTCTACGGCGACCGCCTCCGCCGGCTGGGAATCCGGTCGGGGGTCGCGGCGCCGATCGTGGTTGAGGGGCGTTTGTGGGGCGCGATCGGCATGGGGACGCGGCGCGAGCGCCTCCCGGCCGACACCGAACAGCGCATAGCGGACTTCACCGAACTCGTCGCGACCGCGATCGCGAACGCCGAGGGCCGCGCCCAACTCGAGGAAAGCCGCGACGAACTGCGCCGGCTCGCGCAGGAGCAGGTCGCGTTGCGCCGGGTCGCCACGCTGGTCGCCCGCGGGCTGCCACCAGGCGAGGTGTTCGCGGCCGTCGCGCGGGAGGTCGGCCACGTCCTCGATGCCGACACCACGCTCATCGCGCGCCTCGATCCCGACGGCGCGACGACTCTCGTAGCCGGCGTCGGTGCGCACCCCGCAGAGCTCCCGGTGGGGAGCCGCTGGAAACCTGAGCCGCCCCTGGCCTTGGCGGTCGCCTTGCACACCGGCCGCCCCGCTCGCGTCGACGACGTCAGCCAAGCCTCCGGCGCATACGGCGACGCCATCCGCCGGCTCGGACTCCGGTCGCGGGTCGCGACTCCGATCGTCGTCGAGGGGCGTCTGTGGGGCGCGATCGCCGTCGCGACGCGGCGCGAGCGTTTCCCGGCCGACACCGAACAGCGGATGGCCGGCTTCACCGAGCTGATCGGCACCGCGATCGCCAACGCGCAAGCGCGCGTGGAGCTGCGTAGGTTCGCCGAGGAGCAGGCGGCGCTGCGGAGGGTGGCGACGCTGGTCGCTCGGGGGGCGCCGTCGGAGGAGGTGTTCGCTGCGGTCACCGCGGAGGCCGGGCGGCTGCTTGGCGCCGACTTAGCCAGCATGGTCCGGTACGACCCGGACGGTGCAGCGACGTGGGTCGGCGCGTGGAGCGGCACCAGGACCGCTCTCCCCGTCCCCGTCGGCGCTCGGGTCGAACTCGGGGGCCGAAACGCGGCCACGCTGGTGTTCGAGACCGGGCGGCCGGCGCGGATCGACCACTATGCCGACGCCTCGGGCCCGGTCGCGGACGTCACCCACGCGTGGGGCGTCCGCGCGTCGGTCGGCGCGCCGATCAGCGTAGAGGGCCAGCTGTGGGGCCTGATGGCCGTGTCGTCCTCGCGCGCGGAGCCATTGCCGGCGGACACCGAGGCCCGGCTGGCCGGCTTCACCGAACTGGTCGCCACCGCGATCGCGAACGCGCAGGCCCGGGTGGAGCTGCGGAGCTTCGCCGAGGAGCAGGCGGCGCTGCGGCGGGTGGCGACGCTGG
>NZ_DASWSJ010000227.1:0-18175 GCF_036402745.1 Actinophytocola sp.
GGGACGCAACGCACACTTTTAATCCCGGGGAGGCGGACTAGCCGAGCGCACTCCGCAACCGTCGGTACCGATCATCCGGATGCTGGCGCGGGCAGCTCACGCACTTCTGCTCCCCGGGCGCCTGGTAGATGAGGCAGCACGACGCCCGCCGCACCACCTGCCGGCCACCCACCGACACGTACCGCGGCACCGGCAGCGACCCGCCGACCGAGGCGGCCAGCGACTCCGCCACACCGGGCGCGCCATCGGCCCACAGCACCCGGTTCGCCAGCGAGTCGGTCGCGATCGCCCACAGCGCCGGCTTCGGCGCCCCGCTCGCGGCAGCCACCGCGGCCACCGCGGCGGACAGCGCCGCCGCCAGGCGTTTGCCCAGCATGCCGGCCGGAACGACGGCGGCCGACCGCGCGTCGAGCACCCGCCCGTCCGGATGCAGGAACAGCGTCACCGACGCCAGCGCGGGGTCGGCCACCGGCCCGCCGCGCACGAGCGACTCGACCGAAGGACCCAGCAGCACCGAGCTCGCCGAGTACCACCACAGCACGCCGAGGGCCGCGCGCCGGTCGAAGCGGTACCGGCGAGCGCTGGCGTCGATCTGCTCGGCGAGCCACGCCGGGTCGGTGATCGACGCGGCCGGCACCTGGAGCAACCCGCTGTCTGTCCGATGGTCACTGATGAGAGCCGAGCGTAGTTGCCACGTAGCCGACATGTGGTTGTAACAAAAACTGCCGGACAGTTCACATGGGTGAAACCGGTGACGCGATCCTGCGAAACAGGACTTCTCGATGCTCCGCAGGCAAATCTCGCGTACGGGAGGACAACTTGCTCAACGCAGGAGATACCGCGTGGGTGCTGATCAGCGCCGCGCTGGTCATGCTCATGACACCCGGATTGGCGTTCTTCTACGGCGGCATGGTCCGCTCCAAGAGTGTGCTCAACATGCTGATGATGAACTTCATCGCGCTTGCGGTGATCAGCGTGCTCTGGGCCGTATACGGCTTCAGCCTGTCTTTCGGCGACGACGCCTTCGGAGGTTTGCTCGGCAACACCGACTTCGCCGGTCTGACCTCCGCGGTCGGCAAGCTCGCCGGTTTCGCCACCACCGACACACCCTGGCCCGGTCCCGACGGGCTCCCGGTGCTGGCGTTCGTGATGTTCCAGCTGATGTTCGCCGTCATCACCCCGGCCCTCATCTCCGGTGCGATCGCCGACCGCACCAAGTTCTGGAGCTGGGTGGTGTTCCTGGTTCTCTGGGGCTCGGTCGTCTACTTCCCGGTCGCGCACTGGGTGTTCTCGTTCGACGGCTTCATCGGCAGCGGCTCGACGGGCGGCTGGATCGCCAACGACCTCAAGGCACTCGACTTCGCCGGTGGCACCGCGGTCCACATCAATGCCGGCGCCGCGGCCCTTGCGCTGGTGTTCATCCTCGGCAAGCGCAGGGGCTGGCCGAAGGACACCCCGCGGCCGCACAACGTTCCGTTCGTCCTGCTCGGCGCCAGCCTCCTGTGGTTCGGGTGGTACGGCTTCAACGCCGGCTCCGCGCTGACCGCGGGCGACCTCGCCGCCGTCGCGTTCACCAACACCACCATCGCCACCGCCGCGGCGGTGCTCGGCTGGCTCATCACCGAGCAGCTCAAGTTCGGCAAGCCGACCACCCTCGGCGCCGCGTCCGGCGCGGTCGCGGGCCTGGTCGCGATCACCCCGGCGTGTGGTTACGTGGACATGTGGGGCGCGCTGGTCATCGGTGTGGTCGCCGGTGCGGTGTGCGCGCTGGCCGTCAGCCTCAAGTTCAGGTTCGGCTTCGACGACTCGCTCGACGTGGTGGGCATCCACCTGGTCGGCGGCATCATCGGCACCGTGCTGATCGGCTTCTTCAGCACCAACTCGGTCAACGCCGCCTCGGTCGGCGAGAACGGCCTGTTCTACGGAGGCGGGGTCACCCAGCTGGGTCGCCAAGCGGTTGCGGCCGGCGCGGTGCTCGCGTACTCGTTCGTGTTGACCGCCATCATCGGTCTGCTGATCAAGTACACCATCGGGTTCCGGATCAGCGAGGAGGCCGAGGCCGCGGGCATCGACGAGGCTGAGCACAAGGAGACTGGCTACGACTTCGGTGGCTTTGGCGGTGGCAGTGCGCAGGACGGCGTGAAGCCGGTCGGAGTGACCTCGGCCGAGGCCCTCGAGAGGAGCAAGGCATGAAGCTGGTGACCGCGATCATCAAGCCGTTCACGCTCGACGACGTGAAGGCGGCGTTGGAGCAGGTCGGCGTGCTCGGCATGACGGTCAGCGAGGTCCAGGGCTACGGGCGGCAGAAGGGCCACACCGAGGTCTACCGCGGTGCGGAGTACTCGGTCGACTTCGTGCCGAAGGTGCGGATCGAGGTCCTGGTCGACGACACGCTCGGGGACAAGGTGGTGGAGGCCGTGGTCGAGGCCGCACGGACGGGCAAGATCGGCGACGGCAAGGTCTGGGTCACGCCGGTGGACACCGTGGTCAGGGTGCGCACCGGGGAGCGCGGCACCGACGCGCTCTGATGGGAGTTAAGGGGGAGGGGGCGGCCGGCGGCCAGGTGCCGGCCGCCCCCACGGCCGCGGATCTCGTGCTCGCCCGCGACCGCCTGCTCGGCGGCCGCACGGGAGCGCACCAGACCGGGCGGCTGGCGCCGGACGCGTTGCGTGAGGCGCTCACGGACCTGCACGAGTTCTGGCTGACCGTGCACGCCGCGCATGCCGGCGTCCGCTCGGACAGCGAGGGCATCGCGCTGCTCGCGGTCGGCGGGCTGGGCCGGCGTGAGCTGGTGCCCTACTCCGACCTCGACCTCGTGCTGGTCCACAGTGGACACAAGGGGATCAACGGGATCGCCGAGCAGCTCTGGTACCCGCTGTGGAACTCCGGCGTGGGGCTCGACCACTCGGTCCGCACGGTGCCCGAGGCGCTCGACGTCGCCGGCCGGGACCTGCGCACCGCGCTCGGGCTGCTCGACGCCCGGCACCTCGCCGGCGACGAGACGCTCACCCGCCAGCTCGCCGACGAGGCCCGCGACGCGTGGCGGACAGGCGTGCGCAGGCGGTTCGACGAGATCGTGTCCTCGGCCCGGCAACGGTGGCAGCGCAGCGGCGAGGTCGCGCACTGGGTGGAGCCCGACCTCAAGCACGGCCGCGGTGGCCTGCGCGACCTCGCGATGCTTGACGCGCTCGCGCTGGCCCAGCTGGTCGACCGGCCCTCCGGGGAGGTCGCCCAGGCCCGCAGGCTCCTGCTCGACGCGCGCACCGAGCTGCGCCGGATCGCCGGCAGGCCGCGGGACGTGCTGATGCCCCAGGACGGCGACGAGATCGCCGCCGTGCTCGGCATCGGCGACCGGTTCGCGCTGGCCAGGGCCCTGTCCGGGGCCGGCCGCGCGGTCGCCTACGCGCTGGACGTGGCGCTGCGGTCCGGGCAGCCGGGTCCGCGCAAGGTCCTCGGCGTGCTGCGCCGCACCCCGGCCCGCCGCCCGCTGGCCGAGGGCGTGGTGCTGGCCGCCGACGAGGTGACGCTCGCCCGCGACGTCGACCCGAGCAAGGACTCCGCGCTGCTGCTGCGGGTGGCCGCCGCGGCCGCCCGCACCGGCCGGCCGATCGCGCCGGGCACGCTCGCGAGGCTGGGGGAGTCCGCGCCGGAGCCGCGGGCGCCGTGGCCGGCCGAGGTCCGCCAGGAGCTCGTGTCGCTGCTCGGCGCCGGCGAGGGCCTGATCGACGTCGTCGAGGCGCTCGACCGGACGGGCCTGTGGGCCAGGCTCTTCCCGGAGTGGGGAGCGGTTCGCGACCTGCCGCCCCGCGACGCCGCTCACGTGTGGACCGTCGACCGGCACCTGGTGCAGGCCACCGCGAACGCGGCCCGGCTGGTCACCAACGTGTCCCGGCCGGACCTGCTGCTGATCGGCACCGTGCTGCACGACATCGGCAAGGGCCGCGGCACCGACCACTCGATCGTCGGCGCCGCGCTCGCCACCCAGGTCGGCGAGCGGCTGGGCCTGCCGGAGAAGGACGTGGCGACGCTGTCCGCGATGGTCCGCCACCACCTGCTCCTGCCGCACACCGCGACCCGGCGCAACATCTCCGACGAGGCCACCGTGCGCCGCGTCGTCGACACCCTCGACGGCGACCCGGTGCTGCTGGAGCTGCTGCACGGGCTGGCCGAGTCCGACTCGCTCGCCACCGGCCCCGGCGTGTGGTCGGACTGGAAGGCCGCGCTCGTCGCCGACCTCGTCTCGCGGTGCCGGCAGGCGATGGCCGGCGAGCGGCCGGAAGGCCCGAAGCCGCTCGACGACGCGCAGCGCGCGCTCGCCGAGTCCGTTGCCGCGTCGAGGAAGCCGGACGTACTCGTCGAGTCCGGCCCGGTTGCCACGATCACCCTGGTCGCGCCCGACCACCCGGGCCTGCTGTCCCAGGCGGCCGGCGTGCTCGCGCTGCACTCGCTGAAGGTGCACGCCGCCGAGCTGCGCGCGCACGCCGGCGTCGCGGTCGACACGTTCTCCGTGTCGCCGCGGTTCGGCTCGCTGCCGGACAAGGCGTTGCTGCGCGAGCAGTTCACCCGGTCGCTGTCCGGGTCGCTGCCGCTCGCGGAGAAGCTGGCCGCGAAGGAGCGCGACTACGCCGACGTGCCGGACGACCCGCCGGCCCCGCGCGTGCTGTGGTTCGACGACGAGGCCGACGGCGGCGCGGACTCGGCCGACGTGGTGCTGGAGCTGCGCACGGCCGACCGGCTGGGCCTGCTGCACGACATCGCGGCGGCGCTGGAGAAGTGCGGCGCCGACGTGTTGTGGGCGCGTGCCATGCAGGTCGGTGGGACGGCCATCGCGTCGTTCAGCCTCGCGCCCACCTCGCCGGCCCATGGCAGCCCGGACTGGCGGCACGAGATCGAGAAGGCCGTGCTGGCCGCCTGCTGAGTAGTTCTCCCTAGCGCGAACCGCGTTGTTCAACGCTCCCGGGGCGGTCCCGCGCCCGCGATGCTTGGCCGCGCACACCGGGGAGGTGTGTGCGGACGCGGGGTGGGGCTCGTCGAGGGGTCGAGCCCATCCCGCTCCGGCTCTCTGCAACTCTCCGCGCGCGGACCGACTACCCTCGATGTCGTGTTCGATACCCTCTCCGACCGGCTCACCTCGGTCCTGCAGAACCTGCGTGGCCGGGGCCGCCTGTCCGACGCCGACATCGATGCCACCGCGCGCGAGATCAGGATCGCGCTGCTGGAGGCCGATGTCGCGCTGCCCGTGGTGCGCACGTTCATCGCGAACATCAAGGAACGCGCCAAGGGTGCGGAGGTATCCGGCGCGCTCAACCCCGCGCAGCAGGTCGTCAAGATCGTCAACGAGGAGCTCGTGCAGATCCTCGGCGGCGAGACCCGGCGGCTCAGCCTCGCGAAGACGCCGCCCACGGTCATCATGCTCGCCGGTCTCCAGGGTTCCGGTAAGACCACGCTCGCGGGCAAGCTGGCCAAGCACCTGGTCGGGCAGGGGCACACCCCGCTGCTGGTGGCGTGCGACCTCCAGCGGCCCAACGCGGTCACCCAGCTCCAGGTGGTCGGCGAGCGGGCCGGGGTGCCCACTTTCGCCCCCGAGCCGGGCAACGGCGTCGGCGATCCCGTTGACGTAGCTCGCCGCTCGATCGACGAGGCCAAGCGCGCACAGCACGACGTCCTCATCGTCGACACCGCCGGCCGGCTGGGCGTCGACGAGGAGATGATGCGGCAGGCCGCCAACATCCGCGAGGCCGTGCAGCCCGACGAGGTCCTGTTCGTGGTCGACGCCATGATCGGCCAGGACGCGGTCACCACGGCCGAGGCCTTCCGCGACGGCGTCGGCTTCACCGGCGTGGTGCTCACCAAGCTCGACGGCGATGCGCGCGGTGGTGCCGCGCTGTCGGTCCGCGAGGTCACCGGCCAGCCGATCATGTTCGCGTCGAACGGTGAGAAGCTCGAGGACTTCGACACGTTCCACCCCGACCGGATGGCCTCGCGCATCCTCGGCATGGGCGATGTCCTCACCCTCATCGAGCAGGCCGAGCAGGTCTTCGACCAGGACCAGGCCGAGGCCGCGGCGGCCAAGATCGGCACCGGCGAGCTCACGCTGGAGGACTTCCTCGAGCAGATGCTGGCGGTCCGCAAGATGGGCCCGATAGCGAACCTGCTCGGCATGCTCCCCGGCGCAGGCCAGATGAAGGACCAACTGGCCCAGGTCGACGACCAGCACCTCGACCGTCTGCAGGCCATCATCCGCGGCATGACCCCGGCCGAGCGCCACGACCCGAAGATCATCAACGCGTCGCGCCGCCAGCGCATCGCGCGGGGTTCCGGCGTCGCGATCCGCGAGGTCAACGAGCTGGTGAACCGGTTCTACGAGGCCCGCAAGATGATGCAACAGATGGCCGGCCGCTTCGGCCTCCCCGGTGCGAGCCGCGGCAGCAGCAAGTCGAGGAAGGGCAAGAAGGGGAAGAAGGGCAAGGGCCGCGGCCCGACGCCACCCCGCGTTCGCGGTGGTCTCCCGGGCATGATGCCGGGCGGAATGCCGGACCTGTCGAAGATGCCCCCGGGCCTGAACGAGCTGCCTCCGGGCCTCGCCGGCCTCGACCAGCTCCCGCCGGGTTTCGACCCGAAGAAGTTCAAGCTCCCGAAGGACAAGGGCGAGAACAACTGACCCGCCGACGAGACGGCACGGTCCCGCCGTGCCTGTCTTCAGACCTGGGCCGTACTCGTCCAGCCGCGGTCAAAAGCCGTACGGGCTCGGGTCGGGCGTCGCGGAGTTGGCCAGCGCACCGAGCACGATGAGCGCGCCGACCGCCACCGCGGTAACGATCCGCGAGCGGCCTCGGGCATGATCGTTGCGCCCGTGGGGCACAATCGGGGCCCATGACGGCCTTGCACATGCGTGGTGTCGTGCTTCCCGAAGGCGAGGAGCGCGATCTCTGGATCGTCAACGGGCGGATCCGCACCCAGCCCGTCCCCGGCGCCGAGACCATTGTGGACGGTGGCTTCCTCCTCCCCGGCCTCGTCGACGCGCACTGCCACGTCGGGCTCGCCACCGAGGACCTCGACGGCGCCGCCGAGCAGGCCGTCACCGACCGCGACGCCGGCACGCTCCTCCTCCGCGACTGCGGCGCCCCGCTCGACACCAGCCCGCTGCAGGAGCGCCTCGACCTCCCCCGCATCGTCCGCGCCGGCAAGCACATCGCCCGGCCCAAGCGCTACATCCCGCACCTCGCCGACGAGCTCGACGACCCGCGAAGCCTCCCCGAGGCCGTCGCCGAGCAGGCCGCCGCCGGGGACGGCTGGGTCAAGCTCGTCGGCGACTTCATCGACCGCGACCTCGGCGAGCTCGCCCCTCTCTGGCCCGACGACGTCCTCGCCGAGGCCATCAAGGTCGCGCACGACGCCGGCGCCCGGGTCACCGCGCACGTCTTCGGCTCGACCGCGCTGCCCGGCCTGATCGAGGCCGGCATCGACTGCATCGAGCACGGCACCGGCCTCACCGACGACACCATCGCCGCGATGGTCGAGCACGGCACGGCGCTGGTCCCCACGCTGATCAACATCGAGACCTTCCCCGGCATCGCCGCCGGCGCCAGCAAGTACCCGCGCTACGCCGGCCAGATGCTCGACCTCTACGGCCGCGTCCGCCGGACCGTCGGCGCCGCGATCGAGGCCGGCATCCCGGTCTACGCCGGCACCGACGCGGGCGGCGGCATCGCCCACGGCCGGATCGTCGACGAGGTCATCGCCCTGCACGAGACCGGCATGACCACCGAGCAGGCCCTCGGCGCCGCCTCCTGGGACGCCCGCGGCTGGCTCGGCTGGTCCGGCATCCAGGAGTCGTCGGCGGCCGACATCATCGCCTACGACACCGACCCCCGCGCCGACCTCCGCGCGCTCCGCGACCCGAAGCGGACGGTCCTCCGCGGCCGCGTAATCCACTAGACGGACCAGAGACGGACCAGCGACGGATCACCCGTTGGCCCAGCTTGTCCGGTTGCTCTGCGACGAACGGGCTACTCTCAGCCAGTGACGACCGAACGGGAAGCGACCGAGACCTCCGGGTCCCAGCTCGCCGACCCCCAGGTCCGCACGCACCGCTGGGGCTTCGGCGCGTTCCTGTTCGTCTTCGCCGTCTTCGTCCTCTCCGCGGTCCTCATCGGCGCGATCGTCGGCACCGTGGCGCCCGAGTCGATCCACTCGGCCACCGTCGCGCTGGTCGGCACCATCGTCCCCACGGTCCTCGCCACCGCCGTGGCGCTCCTGGTCACCAAGCTGCGCGGCAACGGCCCGGCCATCGACCTGCGCTGGTCGTTCACCCGCGAGGACATCCGCGCCGGCTTCAAGTTCGGCGCGCTCGGCCTGGTCTGCACCACGCTCGCGGCGATCGTCTGGACCAACGTCGTCGGCGAGGAGAACGCCTCCTCCGCGGTCAGCCAGCTGGTGGCGAACGACCGGATGCCGGTCGCCGCCGCCATCGCCCTGTTCCTGTTCGTCTGGCTCGTCGGCCCGGTCTGCGAGGAGATCATCTACCGCGGCCTGCTGTGGGGCGCGCTGGAGCGGCTCAGCTGGGGCCGCTGGGCGGTCTTCGGCCTCACCACGGTGATCTTCGCGGTCAGCCACCTCGAGCCGCTGCGCACGTCTCTGCTGCTGGTCATCGGCATCCCGATCGGCCTCGCGCGGCTGTTCACCGGCCGGCTCGGCGCCAGCATCGTCACTCACCAGGTGAACAACTTCCTGCCCGCGCTGGCCGTGTTGCTGGTCGCGATCGGGGTCATGCCGGCCTGACGGATCGGGTCTGGCAGAATGTACGGCTGTCCGCCGTGACCGGCCCCTCTCACCGTGCCACGGCGCCAACGAACTTGGGGCTCCGGCCAACCGCAACTCCCCACGCGGCTCACACCGGCGCCCGGAACAACATCGACAGGAGCACCACAACAAGTGGCAGTCAAGATCAAGCTGCAGCGTCTGGGAAAGATCCGGGCGCCGTACTACCGAGTCATCGTCTCCGATGCCCGTACCCGCCGCAGCGGCAAGGCGATCGAGACGATCGGCCGGTACCACCCCAAGGAGGAGCCGAGCTTCATCGAGGTCGACTCCGACCGCGCCCAGTATTGGCTCGGCGTCGGCGCGCTGCCGACCGAGTCGGTGCAGCGTCTCCTGGAGATCACCGGCGACTGGCAGAAGTTCAAGGGGCTGCCGGGCACCGAGGGCACGCTGAAGGTCCGCGAGCCCAAGCCGAGCAAGCAGGAGCTGTTCGACGCCGCTCTCAAGGCTGCCGGCCAGGAGCCCACCACCGAGGCCACCACCCCGAAGAAGCGCGGTGGCGCCAAGAGGTCCGAGGCCAAGAAGGACGCCGCTCCTGACGCCGCCAAGGACGCCGCCGCGGATGAGGGTGCCAAGGAAGAGTCGTGAGTGAGCTTGCGAGCGAACCATCGACACAGGGCGACCGCGAGCGGCTTCACCGAGCCTGCGAGGGGACGTCGTGAGCTTCCTCGCTGACGGTCTCGAACACCTGGTGCGTGGCATCGTCGACAACCCGGACGACGTGCGCGTCGAGCTGGTGACCACGCGCCGTGGTCGCACGCTGGAGCTGCACGTCAACCCGGAGGACCTCGGCAAGGTCATCGGTCGTGGTGGCCGCACCGCCACCGCGTTGCGCACCGTGATGGCCGGCATCGGCGGTCGCGGCATCCGAGTGGACGTCGTCGACACCGACCAGTGACCGAGCTCCTTCTGGTCGGCCGGATCGCCAAGGCGCACGGCATCGCCGGCGAGCTGGCCATCGACGTGCACACCGACTCACCGGACGAACGGTTCGTGCCCGGAGCCGTGTTCGACGCACGGCTCCGGGACCGCACCGTCCGCACGCTCACGGTGTCCACCGTCCGGGTCCACGCCACCCGGCTGCTGGTCCGCTTCGACGAGGTCCCGGACCGCACGGTCGCCGAGTCCCTGCGCGGCGCCCAGCTCCTCGTCGACGCCGCGGACCTGCCGCCCAGCGACGACCCCGACGAGTTCTACGAGCACGAGCTCGAGGGCCTGGCCGCGGTGCTGGCCGACGGCACCGAGGTCGGCACGGTCCGCGAGATCGCCCGCAGCCCCGGCGGCGAGCTGCTCGTCCTCGACCGGCCCGACGGCACCGAGGCGCTGGTCCCGTTCGTCCGCGAGATCGTCCCCGAGGTCGACGTCAAGGGCGGCCGCGTGGTGCTCGACCCGCCCGAAGGGCTGCTGAGCTAGGTGCGCATCGACGTCGTCACGATCTTCCCCGAGTACCTCGACCCCCTGCGGGCGGCGTTGCTCGGCCGGGCGGTCGAGCGCGGGCTGCTCACCGTCGACGTGCACGACCTGCGGCGCTGGACCCACGACGTGCACAAGGCGGTCGACGACAGCCCGTACGGCGGCGGCCCAGGCATGGTCATGAAGCCCCAGGTGTGGGGCGAGGCCCTCGACGAGCTGTGCGCGTCCGGCACCCCGCGGCTGGTGGTGCCGACGCCGGCCGGCCGGCCGTTCACCCAGGCCCTCGCCCGCGAGTACGCGGCGCAGGAGTGGCTGATGTTCGCCTGCGGCCGCTACGAGGGCATCGACCAGCGGGTCCTCGACGACGCCGCGCGGCGGATGCCGGTCGACGAGGTCTCCATCGGCGACTACGTGCTCGTCGGCGGCGAGGTCGCGGTCATGGTGATGGTCGAGGCCGTCGCCCGGCTGCTGCCCGGCGTGCTCGGCAACCCCGCGTCGGCCGAGCAGGACTCGTTCTCCGACGGCCTCCTCGAGGGCCCCAGCTACACCCGGCCCGAGGTCTGGCGCGACCTCGCGGTCCCCGACGTGCTGCGCTCCGGCAACCACGGCGCCGTCGACCGCTGGCGCCGTGACCAGGCGCTGGAGCGCACCTTCCACCGCCGCCCCGACCTGCTCGACGCCCTCCCGGACGAGGCCTTCGACAAGCACGACCGGGCCCGCCTGGAACGGCTGCGCGCGGGGGAGTGATCCCCCCGCGTTCGGTTGGCTGGGGACCGTGACATACTTGGCGGGTTGTTGCGACCGGGTGGCGTCTCGGCGCACCCCACGTTGACTCCCCAGGTTGACCAGACTGCGGCCCATCGCCGCGCCCACCTGGGACGCACGAACGACATGAGGACGGATACACCGATGAACACCCTGGATGCCCTGGACGCCAAGTCGCTGCGCTCCGACATCCCGGCCTTCCGCCCGGGCGACACGCTGAAGGTCCACGTCCGAGTCATCGAGGGCTCCCGCGAGCGGGTTCAGGTCTTCAAGGGCGTCGTCATCCGCCGTCAGGGTGGTGGCATCCGCGAGACCTTCACCGTCCGCAAGATCTCCTTCGGCGTCGGCGTCGAGCGCACCTTCCCGGTGCACTCGCCCAACATCGCCGAGATCGAGGTCGACCGGCGCGGCGACGTGCGGCGCGCGAAGCTGTACTACCTCCGTGAGCTGCGCGGCAAGGCCGCCAAGATCAAGGAGAAGCGCGAAGCCGCGCCCACCTCCTGAGGTGCGGCCTCACACCCACCAGCGCCGGCTCCCGTAGCCTGGCCTTGTGGTCACCCCTGTGCACGCACAGTCGCCGGAGGATGATCCGGAGCGCACCGAGCTGATCCCCAAGGTCGACGATTTCACCGAGCCGCCGACCTGGCACGAGGTGCCGCCGCAGGATCGTCCCGGCAGCGACTGGTTTCGTCCCGGCCGTCCTCGCGACGACCGGGACGAGGGCGACCTCCCGGCCGGCGAGCGTCTCCTCGACCGCTCGGCCGGCCGAACAGACGGCCGGTCCGAGGACGAGGCGCGGACCAAACGGGGCAAGCACCGCAGGCCGGCCAAGAAGCAGCCGCTGTGGCGCGAGCTGCTCACGCTGTTCGCTGTCGCGCTGCTGCTCACCTTTCTCATCCAGCACTTCCTGGGCCGGGTGTACTCGATCCCGTCCGGGTCGATGGAGCTCACCCTGCACGGCTGCCCCGGCTGCACGGGCGACCGCGTGCTGGTGGACAAGCTCGTCTACAACTTCTCCGACCCCGGGCCCGGTGACGTCGTCGTCTTCCAGGGCCCCGACGCGTGGACCGAGAACGACATCCAGGCGCCGCCGTCGGGCAACTTCCTGGTCAACGCGCTCCAGTCGGTCGGCGCACTGGTCGGCCTGGCGCCGCCGGACGAGCGCGACTTCGTCAAGCGGGTCATCGCGGTCGGCGGCCAGACCGTCCAGTGCTGCGACGAGAAGTACCGCGTGCTGGTCGACGGCAGACCGCTCGACGAGCCCTACATCTACTGGCAGAACGGCAAGCCGGATGCCGCGCAGCGCTTCGACCCGGTGCTCGTGCCCGAGGGCACGCTCTGGGTGATGGGCGACAACCGCAGCGACTCGTGCGACTCCCGCTGCCAGGGCGGCGGCGGCATCCGCGGTGTCGTCCCCGTGGACAAGGTCATCGGCAAGGCCCGGTACATCGTGCTGCCGCCGGCGCGCTGGCGGGGTGTGGGCGACCACAACCCGCAGGGCGGCATTCCCATGGCGCTCGGCGCGCCCGCATGGCAGCAGGGCCTGCCCGCCGGGGTGGGTCTCGTGGCCGCGTGGCCGATGCTGTGGCTGGGCCGTCGTATCAGGTGGGTGATCCGCCCGCCACGCGGGACGCGGGGCGACGATCCGCCCACGGCGCACGGGTAGTGTGCACGCGTGGTCGACGTCGCACATTCCGGAAGCAGCAAGGACAACGAGGACGAGGGGGACGGCCGCACCGAGCAGAGGGACGGCGACCCGGACGCCACGGCGGAGTTCGCCGGGCCCGAGGACGCCGGCTCTGCAGCCGTCGACTCTGCATCCGTCGACGCGGCGTCTGTCGACTCGGCGTCTGTCGACTCGGGGTCCAAAGCCGAAGCTGGTTCCGAGACCAGGGCCGGCCGCCGGAGGGCCCGCAAGAAGGCCAAGAAGCCGCGGTCGTTCTGGAAGGAGCTGCCGATCCTCATCGGGGTCGCGCTGCTCCTCGCGTTGGTCATCCAGACCTTCCTCGCCCGGGTGTTCGTGATCCCGTCCGAGTCGATGGAGCAGACCCTCCACGGCTGTGCCGGCTGCTACGGCGACCGCGTGCTGGTCGACAAGCTCGTCTACACCTTCGGCGACCCGACGCCCGGCGAGGTCGTGGTGTTCAAGCGGCCGGGCACGTGGAACCAGTCGGAGTTCCACTCCAACCGTTCGAGCAACGGGTTCGTGTCGTGGCTGCAGGACGTCGGCGCCGCGTTCGGCCTCGCCTCGCCCGACGAGGACGACGTGGTGAAGCGGATCATCGCGGTCGGCGGCCAGCGCGTCGAGTGCTGCGACGACAAGAACCGCGTGCTCGTCGACGGCAAATCCCTCGACGAGCCCTACATCTACTGGACCCCCACCGCCCCGCCCACCCAGGCGTCGTTCGCGCCGATCACGGTGCCGGCCGGGATGCTGTTCGTGATGGGGGACAACCGCAACAACTCCAGCGACTCGCGATACCAGGGCGGGGGAGGGGCCAACGGCCTCGTGCCGGTGGACAATGTCATCGGCAAGGTGCGCTTCATCGTGCTGCCGCCGTCCCGGTGGCAGGGCGTCGGCGACCACGACCCGCAGGTGGCCGCGACGGCAGTCGGGGCAGCGTGGCAGTACGGCATGCCGGTCGGCGCGGGGCTGCTGGCCGCATGGCCGACGCTGTGGCTGGGCCGGCGGGTGCGTGCCGCGCTGAGGTCCACCGGTACTGCGCGATCCGCAGGAGACGAACCGTGACGCTGGCACAGCTTCCCTGGCTGGAGTCCCGCCCGCCGCGGGCGGTGTTACGGCGCGACGCGGGCAACTGGGCGCTGCAGGCGGCGCTCGACCGGCGTGGTCTGGGCCCGGTGGCCGGCGTCGACGAGGCAGGCCGGGGTGCCTGTGCGGGGCCGCTGGTCGTCGCGTCGTGCGTGCTCAAGCCCGGTGACGCCGCCAAGTTCGAGGGCCTCACGGACTCCAAGCTGCTCACCGCCGCCGCCCGCGACCGGATGTTCGACCTCGTTCTCCGCCGGGCCGTCGACCACGCCGTCGTCGTCGTGCCGGTCGAGGAGGTCGACCGCAGGGGCGTGCACGTGTCCAACATCGAGGGCATGCGACGTGCGGTCGCGCGGTTGACGACGCATCCTGGGTACGTGCTGGTGGACGGGTTCCGGGTGCCGGGCCTCACGGCGCCGAGCATGCCGGTCATCAAGGGCGACCAGGCGGTGGCCTGCGTGGCGGCGGCGTCCGTGCTCGCCAAGGTCACCAGGGACCGGATCATGGCCGGGCTGCACGAGGACCTGCCGATGTACGGGTTCGACGAGCACAAGGGGTACTGCACAGGTGCGCACAGCGCCACGCTCGCCGAGCACGGTCCGAGCGCGGTGCATCGCTGGTCGTACGTGAACGTGGCCGCGGCGGGGCTCGCACACGGGTTGCGGGCGCCACATCCGGTGGCCTTGAGTGTGGCGGCGGCCGCCGTGGTTCAGAATGGGGGATCCGCCCCCGTCGATCCTGAGGAGCGCGTAACCGCATGAGTGCGGAGGATCTCGAGAAGTACGAGACCGAGATGGAGCTGCAGCTCTATCGCGAGTATCGCGACATCGTCGGCCAGTTCTCCTATGTCGTGGAGACCGAGCGCCGGTTCTACCTGGCCAATGGGGTCGACGTGCAGGTGCGCGACTCGGACGGTGAGGTCTACTTCGAGGTGCGGATGTCGGATGCCTGGGTATGGGACATGTACCGGCCGGCGCGCTTCGTCAAGAACGTGCGGGTCATAACGTTCAAGGACGTCAACGTCGAGGAGTTGGACAAGCCCGACCTCCGGCTCCCCGAAGAAGGCCCGTTCGGCGCCTGATACCACACCCCACCGACATTCCCGGCCCCTAGCGACCCCCTCGCCCCCGGTTTGTCCACAACCCACCCACCTGTCCACAGCTGACACCCACCCGGTGGCACCCCCCGCCTCCACGCGGCAACGTCGAAGCCATGACGGCTGACACCACCCCGCGCCCCACGCCTGCCCACCTACGCACAGGCGACCGAGGCGAAGACCTGGCCGCGCGCTACCTCGAGCGCCACGGCTTGGTGGTCCTGGCGCGCAACTGGCGCTGCCCGGAAGGCGAGCTCGACCTCATCGCCACCGACCGCGAGCGCCTCATCGTGTGCGAGGTCAAGACCCGCACCAGCACCAACTACGGCCATCCCACAGAAGCGGTGACGGACGAGAAGGCCAACCGAATCCGCCGCCTGTCAAGACGCTGGCGAACGACCCACAATGTCGGCTGGTGCAACGAACGCTTCGACATCATCTCCATCATCTGGCCCCCCGGCGAACCCCCGAGAATCCAACACTTCAAGGGCGCCTTCTGATGGCCGGCCGCTACCTCGCCGGCCGATACACCGGGCCGCTTTCCACCTCGGGCCGCCGGACTTCTGTTGACCGGCCGAGGCCTTGGTGCCGCGCGCCACCGAGCATCCGCGGCCGCCGCCCGGCGCGCCGCCGCAACGAGCCCACCTGGCTCTCCCTCTCGTCCCACTCCCCGAAAGGTCCCCTCTGATGCCGCTCGCCCGAGCGTGGTCGGTCGCGCTGTTCGGCGTCGACGGTGTCGCCGTCGAGATCGAGGCCGACATCGGCGGCGGCCGGCCACGCACCCAGATCGTCGGCCTCCCCGACGCCTCCCTCAACGAGGCCAAGGAGCGAGTCCGCGCAGCCATCCGCAACAGCCACGAGGAATGGCCCGGCGAGCTCGTCACCCTGGCCCTGTCCCCAGCCGCCCTGCCCAAAGGCGGCTCCGGCTACGACCTCGCCCTGGCCTGCGCCGTCCTCGCCGCCGCCGACCGCGTGCCACCCAACATGCTCACCGGCATGGCCCTCATCGGCGAGCTCGCCCTCGACGGCCGCATCCGCCCGGTCCGTGGCGTCCTCCCCGGCCTGCTCGCCGCCCGCCGCGCCGGCCTCACCCGAGCCGTCGTCCCGGCCCACACCCTGTCCGAGGCAGCGCTCGTCACCGGCCTCGACATCCGCGCCGCCGACACCCTCCTCGAGGTCCTGTCCTGGCTCCGCGGCGAGTCCGACGTGCTCAAACGCCCCGAGCCCCGACCACCGTCCGCCACCACCACCGAGATCCCCGACCTGGCCGACGTCCTCGGTCAGCCCGAGGCACGCTGGGCCCTGGAGGTCGCGGCAGCGGGCGGCCACCATCTCCTCCTCACCGGCCCACCCGGCACCGGCAAAACCATGCTCGCCAAACGCCTGCCCGGCCTCCTGCCCCCACTAACCGCCGAACAAGCCCTCGAAGTCACCGCCATCCACTCGATAGCCGGCGCCCTGTCCCAGGACTCACCGCTGATCATCACCCCGCCGTTCGTGGCCCCACACCACTCCACCTCCGTGCCCGCACTCGTCGGGGGCGGCGTCGGCCTCGCCAAACCGGGTGCCGTCAGCCAGGCCCACAACGGCGTCCTCTTCATGGACGAGTCGTGCGATGGTCTATGTAACCCTGACAAAGACCAGTCTACCAGGGGAAACAGCTCGTTTCATGATCATCTAGACGTGTGCGTCGCCGTGTGGATCGGCACACGGCAGACAGGGCTGTGACCTGCTGAAACGTCGTGTGGCGGGGGCGGAATGCCCCCTGCTGACCGTGCTCGTGGGTCGGAGCTGGGTTGTGCGACGCGCGCATGATCAACTACGGCTCACGAGCCAGAGAAGTGCGCGACAAAAGCCCGTCTCTGCACACGTTGGAAGACGGGCTTCTTGCTGTCGGACTTACGGACGGTTGAGCCCACCGTCTCCGACACTCCCGACGAACGTATGCCACTCGTCACACGAGAACATCAGCGCTCCGCCGGTTGGGCGCTTGGAGTCGCGCATGGCGACTGCATCTTGGACGAACGCCACCTCTACGCACTCAGCCTGGCCGTTGCTGGCGCTGCTCTTTCGCCAGACGGCACCGGTCATGTCTCGATTACTCACTACTCCAGCTCCCTAGCTGCTATCAGGATGCGACGCTTGCTGTCTTCATCGTTAAGCGCAACGTCACGGATGGCTTGGAGCGCTCCGTCATAACGGTCGATCTCACCGGGCTTATCCAAGTACAGCGCTCCCGTGAAGCCATCGACGTAGACGGTTGGCGGTTCGGCCTCGCGCCCGTCTCCGTTGGTCGGGAAGCGCAAGACGACGAACGGTCCGGACATCAACCCGTGATGGAGGCCGGCTTTGAAGGGGACTACCCGTATAGAGACGTTGGGATAGTCCGCTACCTCAGCCAACTTGGCGAGCTGTTCGGCCATGACCTCGACGCCGCCAACTGGCCGACAGAGCACGGCCTCGTTGAGCATGACTTCTACCGTGGGCGCTGCGGTGACTCTCGTCAGGAGCGCCTGCCTCGCGATCCTGACATGGACGCGCCGCTTGATCTCGTCATCACTGACCCCGACGTTGTCCGCCCGGATCAACGTGTGGGCGTACGCCTCGGTTTGCAGGAGACCAGGCACGAGCTCGGAGGAGTACCAGCACAACTGTGAGGCGGACTCTTCCAGACCGATGTAGAGGTCAAAGCCATCGGGGATGACATCGCCATAGGCGTGCCACCAGCCGCGCCCCTTGGTCTCCTTGGCGAGACCCATCAAGCCCTCGGTCAGGTCATCAGGCGCGCCATACACCCTGCACATGGCTTCGACGTCAAGACTGCGCAGTGACGTTTGTCCGGTTTCGATGCGCCAGATCTTGGCTTCCGACCATTCCAGCTCGGCCGCCGCAGCCTTGACGGTCAGCCGCGCCTTGCCTCGTAGGTCGCGCAGGTACCGGCCGAGCTGCCTGCGCGGCACGGTCGATCCCGACGCTCCGGTGTCCGACATGCTCACCTCTCAATCTGGGGGCATCTTACACCCGATATGAAAGCATCCGAGCGCTCGATTCGTAATGCGATTAGCCGAATCGAGTATTCATCTCGAGAACCCGTTATGAAGTCTTGCACATTGAAGGCTCGCGGTGATTCACTCGAATGGCCGGTCCGATGGCGTTGCTTCCCCGACGGCCGCCATCGGACCGGTATCCAAGGTCGGGGAACGGGAGACCCAATGAACATCACGCAAGAGCAGGCCCTTCGTCGCTTCCCGGAGCTGCACGCGCTTTTGCACGTGCGTGATGCGGGTTGGTCGTTCCGGCTCATCGGCAGCCGG
>NZ_DASWSJ010000228.1:0-14155 GCF_036402745.1 Actinophytocola sp.
TCGCCGTCTTCCTCCGTGCGATGCTCGGCGCTGGCGCGCCTGCGCTTCTCCTACGTCCAGACGACGAACGCTCCGTGCGCTCCCACTCACTGTGCTGAATGGTTCGCTCCGCTCCTCCGCTACTCGCCGTCTTCCCTCCTCACGTGCTCGGCGCTGACGCGCCTGCGCGCGCTCGTCAGTCCAGACGGCGAACGCTCCGTCACTCCCGCTCACTGTGCTGAATGGTTCGCTCCGCTCACGCCGGGAGCCGGGCCTCGACGAGGAAGCCGTCGACCGGTGCGGGGCCGGTGCGCAGCGTGCCACCCACGGTCGCCACCCGTTCGCGCATGCCGAGGAGGCCGTGGCCGTCGCGGGCGCCCGAGGGGCCGGGGCCGTTGTCCCGCACGGTGAGCCGCAGATCGTCTGCCGTGTAAGCGATCTCGACGTCGACCGCGGCGCCGGGGGCGTGGCGGCGGGCGTTGGTCAGCGCCTCCTGCACGATCCGGTACGCGACCAGCTCGACGCCGGGGTCGAGCGGCGTGACGTGGCCGCTGACGATGAGCCGGGCGCTCGCGGACGCCCGCATCTCGTCGATCAGCTCGAGCAGCTGCTGCAGCCCAGGCTGCGGCGACCGGGTCGGCTCGGTGCCGGCGTCCTCGCGCAGCACGCCGAGGAGCCGGCGCATCTCGGTGAGCGCGGTCCGGGCGGTGTCACCGATGGCCAGCAACCGCCGGGCGCCCTCCGGGGGCATGCCGCGGGTGGTCAGCCGCGCGGTCTCAGCCTGCACGGAGATCATCGAGATGTGGTGGGCCACCACGTCGTGCAGCTCGCGTGCGATCCTCGCCCGCTCCCCCCGCGCGGTGAGCTCCAGCAGCGCGCTCTCGACGGCCCGCGCCGAGGCGTTCCGCTCCGCCGCCTCCGCCCGCCACCGCCGCACCAGGCGCGCCGCGAGCACGACCCAGATCACCACCAGCGCCACCACGCCGGTGCTCGGCCCCTGGTAGAGCACGACGCTCAACGCCGCCGCCGGGGTGATCACCACGGCCACCGCACCGGCGTGGTGGCGGGCCAGCGCCAGCGGCGCCGTCGCGAACAGGCCGACGAGCAGCGCCACGCCCAGCAGCGACCCGGCGCGCACGAGCGCCTCCACCACCGAGGCGAGGGCGAGCACCGCCCCGGCCAGCTCCCACTTCCGCACGCGCACATTGTCGCGGTAGACAGGCCGATCGGGCGTCCCCCGACACACGCTCGCCGCGTCCCCCGGACGAGGGACCCGAAGACGGCTCGGCGGCGGGACGACCGCGCGCCGCCGGATTCGTAGCCTTCGTCGGCATGGAGGCAACCATCGAGGTCCGCGAGCTGCGCAAGCGCTACGGCCCCACCGTCGCGGTCGACGGTCTCTCGTTCACCGTCCACCCGGGACAGGTCACCGGGTTCGTCGGCCCCAACGGCGCCGGCAAGTCCACCACGCTGCGGGTGATCCTCGGGCTGGACCGCCCCGACGCGGGCGCCGCGCTCGTCGGCGGCCGGCCCTACCACCAGCTGCGCAGCCCGCTGCGCGAGGTCGGCGCGATGCTCGACGCGTCCGCGCTGCACCCGGCCCGCGGCGCGCGCAACCACCTGCTGTGGCTCGCGCACGCCGGCGGCCTGCCGGCCACCCGGGTGGACGACGTGCTCGAGCAGGTCGGCCTGGCGAGCGTGGCCGCGCGCCCGGCCGGCGGGTTCTCCCTCGGCATGCGCCAGCGGCTCGGCATCGCGGCGGCGCTCATCGGGGACCCGCCGGTGCTGATGTTCGACGAGCCGGTCAACGGCCTCGACCCGGAGGGCGTGCGGTGGATCCGCGGCCTGCTGCGGGACCTGGCCGCCGAAGGCCGCGCGGTGCTCGTGTCCAGCCACCTGATGAGCGAGCTCGAGGGCAGCGCCGACCACCTCGTCGTCATCGGGCGCGGCCGGCTCATCGCCGACAGCAGCGTGCGTGACCTCCTCGCGGCCGTGTCCGGCGACCGCGTCGTGCTGCGCACCGCCGACCGGCTCGCGGCGATGACCGTGCTCGCCAACGCCGGCGCCACGGTGGCCGCGACCGAGAGCGACGCGGTGACCGTGTCCGGCATGCCGGCCGACCGGATCGTCCCGCTGCTCACCGAGCACGGCGTGTCGTTCTTCGGGATCGGCGGGCACCAGGCGTCGCTCGAGGAGGCCTACATGGAGCTCACCCGGGACGCGGTCGAGTTCCGCGAGCTCGCCGGCGAGAGGGACGCGCGATGACCCCGTACAGGAGCACCCTTCCGGCCGGCCGGGACGGCTTCGACCGGCTGCTGCTCGCCGAGTGGACCAAGCTGCGGTCGGTGCCCCGGTGGATGCTGACGATGCTCGTCGCGGCCCTGCTGATCGTCCTGGTCGCCGTGCTCTCCGCGGCCACGTCCGCCTCGGCCAGGTCGACGGCCGGGGGCGGCGACGCTTCCGACGCCCCGCCGGCCTATCAGGACCAGGGCCACCTCGTGTACCGCTCGCTGCCGGGCGATGGCAGCCTCGTCGTCCGGGTGGCCACCCAGGCCCACAGCCACGAGTCGGCCAAGGCGGGCCTGATGATCCGGCCGGGCACCGAGCCCGGCGCGCCGTACGCGGCGATCATGGTCACCCCGGACCACGGCGTGCGGATGCAGACCGACACCACCAGCGGCATCACCGGCAGCTCCGCCGGCGCGCCCCGGTGGCTGCGGCTGGACCGCTCGGGCACGTCGGTCACCGGCTACGAGTCGGCCGACGGCCACGCGTGGACCCGGGTCGGCACGGTGAAGGTCGACGGGCTCACCGGCGATGCCGTGCTCGGCATGTTCGTCGCGTCGCCCGGCGCGGTCACGGTGCAGCGCCAGTTCGGCAGCGAGATCATCGACGAGAGGCCGACCACGGGCGAGGCCACGTTCGACAACGTGCGGGCCGACCCCGCGCAGGCCGGGCCGTGGCAGGACCGCGACCGGTCGATGCTGCCCGGCGGCGGCTACACCGAGGCCGGCGGCACGTTCACGCTCAGCGGCTCCGGGGACCTCGGGCCGGCGGAGTCGTACGGCCCGGACGTCACGCAGATGACGCTGACCGGGGTGCTGCTCGGGCTGATGGCGATCGTGGCGCTCGGGGTCCTGTTCATCACCGCCGAGTACAAGCGGGGCACGATCCTCATGACCTTCGCCGCCAGCCCGCGGCGGGAACGCGTCCTGGCGGCGAAGGCCCTCGTGCTCGCGGTGGCCACGTTCGTCGCCGGGCTCCTGGCGAGCGTCACCGCGCTCCTGGTGGCGATGCCGATCCAGCGCGCGCACGGCGTCACCCCGCCGTCGCTGTTCGACGGGCCGGTGCTGCGGGCGGTGGTCGGCACCGCGGCGCTGCTCGCCGTGATCGCCGTGTTCAGCCTCGGCGTCGCCACGCTCGTGCGGCGCAGCGCGGCCGCGATCACCGTGGTCCTCCTCCTGCTGCTGGTTCCGCAGGTCGTGTCGACCGGGCTGCCGCTGTCGGTGGCGGTGTGGCTGGACCGGCTCACGCCCGCGGCCGGCTTCGCGATCCAGCAGACGGTCCAGCGCTACGACACGGCGATCGGCCCGTGGGCGGGCTTCGGGGTGCTGTGCGGGTACGCGGCCGTCGTGCTGGTCGCGGCCGGCTGGCGGCTGCGGCGGCGCGACGCATGAGGCACACCCTGCACGCCGAGTGGACGAAGCTGCGCACGTTGCCCAGCAACGCGTGGCTCGCCCTCGCGGTCGTGGTGTTCATCGTCGGGGCGAGCGTCGCGGCCACGCTGACGGTCGACACGTCGAACTGCCCGTCGCCGCGGGAGTGCTTCGAGGACACGACGAAGCTGAGCCTCACCGGTGTGTGGCTGGGTCAGGTCGCGGTGATCGTGCTGGCCGTCGGGATGGTCGCGGGCGAGTACGGCACCGGCCTGATCCACCTCACGCTGGCCGCGCAGCCCCGGCGGCACACGGTGCTGCTGACGAAGGCCACCGTGCTGACCGCGACGGTCGCGGTGGCCGGCACCCTCGGCGTGCTGGGGGCCGTGGCCGGCGGCCGGATCATCCTGCCGGGCAACGGTTTCACCGCCGCCAACGGCTATCCCCCGCTGTCGCTGGCGGACCCGTCGACCCTGCGCGCGTCGGTCGGCACGGTGCTGTACCTGATGCTGATAGCCCTGCTGTCCCTCGGGATCGCGACGGCCGTCCGCGAGACCGCCACCGCCCTGACGACGACGCTGGCCCTGCTGCTGATCACCCCGTCGCTCACCGCCCTGGTCAGCGACCCCGAGTGGCACGCCCGGCTGGCGAAGCTGTCCCCGATGACCGCCGGCCTGGCCATCCAGGCCACGACCCGGCTGGACCACCTGCCCATCGCCCCGTGGGCGGGCCTGGGCGTGCTGGCCGCGTGGGCCGCCGCGGCCCTCCTGCTGGGCACGACCGTCCTCGTCCGGCGGGACCAGTGATCTCGCCACGTCCTGACGCCGGGGTCGTTATCCTGGCGCCCATGCCGGAGATGCGCGAGATCGGCCGGGCCGTCGCCGGTGCGCTGGTGGAGAGCGTGCGCGAGTGGACAGCGATCATCGGCGGGCTGGGGTCGGGGCTCGGCGCGGGCCTGCTGCTCTGGCAGGGCCAGGCCGGCAGCGTGCCCGGCGTCGTCTGCCTCGTGCTCGCGGCCGGCGGCCTGGTCGCGGCCTTCTTCGGCATGCGCGACCGCGATCTCGGCGGCTGGGCGGCCGCGGTGATCGCGCTGGTCCTCGGCTTCGCCGCGTTCGTCGCGTTCGCGCTGGCCGCGCAGGGTTAGGTGGTGGACTCCAGGTCGCCCTCGGTCTTGAGGTACAGGGACCGGACCGCGCGCAACGTCTCCTCGGCCGGGGCCGACCACAGGTTGCGTTCCGCGGCTTCCAGCAGGCGTTCCGCGATGCCGTGCAGGGCCCAGGGGTTCGACTCGGCCAGGAACTTCTGGTTCTCCTCGTCCAGCAGGTAGGTCTGGGCGAGCTGCTCGTACATCCAGTCGGTCACCACGCCGGTTGTCGCGTCGTAGCCGAACAGGTAGTCCACCGTGGCGGCCAGCTCGAACGCGCCCTTGTAGCCGTGCCGGCGCATCGCGGCGATCCAGCGGGGGTTCACCACCCGCGACCGGAACACCCGGGCCGTCTCCTCGCTGAGTGACCGGGTGCGGACCGCGTCCGGGCGGGTGCTGTCGCCGATGTACGCGGCGGGCGCGCGGCCGGTGAGCGCGCGGACCGTCGCGATCATGCCGCCGTGGTACTGGAAGTAGTCGTCCGAGTCGGCGATGTCGTGCTCGCGCGTGTCGGTGTTCTTCGCGGCCACGGCGATCCGGCGGTACGCGGCCTCCATGTCCGCGCGGGCGGGCTGGCCGTCGAGGGACCGGCCGTACGCGAATCCACCCCACCCGGCGTACACCTCGGCGAGGTCGCGGTCGTCGCGCCAGTTGTGGCTGTCCATCAGCGGCAGCAGGCCCGCACCGTAGGACCCGGGCTTCGAGCCGAACACCCGGGTGGTCGCCCGGCGCTCGTCCGCGTGCGACGCGAGGTCCGCCCGGACGTGGGCACGCACGTAGTTGTCCTCTTCGGACTCCTCCAGGGCCGCGACCATCCGCACGGCGTCGTCCATCAGGTACACCACGTGCGGGAACGCGTCCCGGAAGAAGCCGCTGATCCGCACCGTCACGTCGATCCGCGGCCGGCCCAGCTCCGCCGGCGGGACGACCTCCAGCGACGAGACCCGCCGCGACGCCTCGTCCCACACCGGGCGGACGCCCAGCAACGCGAACACCTCCGCGATGTCGTCCCCCGCGGTGCGCATCGCCGACGTGCCCCAGATCGACAGGCCCACCGACCGCGGCCAGTCGCCGGTGTTGGCGCGGTAGCGAGCCAGCAGCGAGTCGGCCATCGCCACGCCGGTCTCCCACGCCAGCCGGCTCGGGATCGCCTTCGGGTCGACCGAGTAGAAGTTGCGACCCGTCGGCAGCACGTTGACCAGCCCGCGCAGCGGCGAGCCGCTCGGCCCGGCCGGCACGTACCCGCCGTCCAGCGCGTGCAGCACGTGGTCGAGCTCGTCGGTGGTCCTCGCCAGCCGCGGCACGATCTCGGTCGCGGCGAACCGCAGCACCTCGGCGACCGCCGGGGCCACCGTGCCGTCCACCGTGTCCGCCACCGCGTCCACCCGCCACCCCCGGGACTCCATTGTGGACACCAGCGCCAGTGCGGCGGCGTCGATCTCGTCCACCGTGCCGCGGCTCGCGGAACCGTCCTCGGCCAGCCCGAGCGCCTCGCGCAGCCCGGGCAGCGCGTTCGCCTCGCCGCCCCACACCTGGCGGGCCCGCAACATCGAGGACACCAGGTTCACCCGCGCCTCGCCGGTCGGCGCGACGCCGAGGACGTGCAGGCCGTCGCGGATCTGGGCGTCCTTGACCTCGCAGAGCCAGCCGTCGACGTGCAGCAGGAAGTCGTCGAACTCCGCGTCGTGCGGCCGGTCGTCGAGGCCGAGGTCGTGGTCGAGCCTGGCGGCCTGGACGAGCGTCCAGATCTGCGCCCGGATCGCCGGCAGCTTGGCGGGATCCATCGCGGCGATCGAGGCGTGCTCGTCGAGCAGCTGCTCCAGCCGGGCGAGGTCGCCGTAGCTTTCCGCGCGGGCCATGGGCGGCACGAGGTGATCGACCAGCGTGGCGTGTGCGCGGCGCTTGGCCTGGGTGCCCTCGCCGGGGTCGTTGACCAGGAACGGGTAGATCAACGGCAGGTCGCCGAGCGCGGCGTCGGTGGCGCAGGACGCGGACATGCCGAGGTTCTTGCCCGGCAGCCACTCCAGGTTGCCGTGCTTGCCGAGATGGACCATGGCGTGCGCGCCGAAGGTATCCCGGATCCACCGGTACGCGGCGAGGTAATGATGGCTGGGCGGCAGGTCCGGGTCGTGGTAGATCGCGACCGGGTTCTCGCCGAACCCGCGTGGTGGCTGGACCATCACGACGACGTTCCCGGCCACCAGCGCGGCGAGGACGAGCTCCCCGTCCGGGTCGTGGGAGCGGTCGACGTAGAGCTCGCCGGGGGCCGCACCCCAGTGCCGCTCGACGGCGTCCCGCAGGTCCGCCGGCAGCGTGGCGAACCAGGCGCGGTAGTCCGCCGCGGAGATGCGCACCGGGTTCCCGGACAGCTGCTCCTCGGTGAGCCAGTCGGGGTCCTGCCCGCCCGCCTCGATCAGCGCGTGGATGAGCGCGTCGCCGTCCTCGGCCGCGAGGCCCGGCAGCTCGCCGACGGTGTAGCCCCGCGCCCGCATGGCGTTGAGCAGCCGCACCGCGCTCGCCGGGGTGTCCAGGCCGACCGCGTTGCCGATCCGCGCGTGCTTGGTCGGGTAGGCCGAGAGCATCAGCACGATGCGGCGCTGGGCCGGGGGCACGTGCCGCAGCGTGGCGTGCCGCACGGCGATCCCGGCCACCCGCGCCGCCCGTTCGGGGTCGGCGACGTAGACCGACAGCCCGTCGGCGTCCAGCTCCTTGAACGAGAAGGGCACCGAGCTGAGCCGGCCGTCGAACTCCGGCACCGCCACCTGGGTCGCCGTGTCCAAAGGGGACAGACCCGCGTCGCTCGCCGCCCAGACGTCGCGGCTCGAGGTGAGGCACAGGCCCTGGATGATCGGCACGTCCAGGGCCGCGAGCGCGCCGACGTCCCACGAGTCGTCCCCGCCCGCGGACGCGGCGGCGGGCGTGGTGCCGCCGGCCGCGAGCACGGTCACGACGAGCGCGTCCGCGGTGCCCAGCAACGCGATCAGCTCGTCGGGCGCGGTGCGCAGCGAGGCGCAGAACACCGGCAGCGCCTGGCCGCCGGCGTCCTCGATCGCGCTGGACAGCGCCTCGACGAACGCGGTGTTACCGGCCATGTGGTGTGCGCGGTAGTAGAGCACGCCGACAACCGGGCCGCCGGTGCGCCGCGGCGTGCGCGCCAGCCGGCCCCACACCGGGGTGGCCGCGGGCGGCGCGAAGCCGTGCCCGGTGAGCAGCACGGTGTCGGAGAGGAAGTGCGCCAGCTCGCGCAGGTTGTCCCGGCCGCCGTGGGCGAGGTAGGCGTGCGCCTCGGCCACCACGCCGCCGGGGACGGTGGACAGCTCCATCAGCTCGGCGTCGGGTGCCTGTTCCCCACCCAGCACCACGACCGGCCGCGGGCCCGCGAGCAGCGCGTCGAGCCCGTCCTCCCAGGCCCGCCGCCCGCCGAGCAGCCGGACGATCACCAGGTCGATGTCGTCGAGCAGGGCGGGCAGGTCGTCCACGGTGAGCCGGGCCGGGTTGTCGAGCCGGTAGCCGGCCCCGGCGGCGCGCGCGGACAGGAGGTCGGTGTCGGAGGTGGAGAGCAACAGGATCACAGGCGCCGACTCTATATTCGGTGCGTGCCGAACCGGAATCTCGCGACGGACGCCTGCCCCGGCGTGCTGACCGTGCACCAGGCCGCGGACGGCGCGGTGGCGCGCGTCCGGGTGCCGGGCGGCCAGCTCTCCGCCGCGCGGTTCCGGGTCGTCGCCGACGCGGCGGCCGAGCTGGGCGACGGGACGATCGAGCTGACGTCGCGGGCGAACCTCCAGGTCCGCGGCCTCGCCGACGGGGTGGCGCTCGGCGCCCGGCTCGCCGCGGTGGGCCTGCTGCCCTCGGCCACCCACGAGCGCGTGCGCAACATCGTCGCGTCACCGCTGACCGGCCGCGACCGGCCCGACGACGTCCGCCCGCTGGTGGCCGCGCTGGACGCGGGGCTGCTCGGCGACCCGGAGCTGGCGCGGCTGCCCGGCCGGTTCCTGTTCGCGGTGGACGACGGCCGCGGCGACGTGGCGTGGTCGGGTGCCGACGTCGCGATCCTGAGCCCCGACGCGGTCCTGCTCGGCGGCACCGACAGCGGCCTGCGGGGTGATCCGGTGCCGCTCGCGCTGGCCTGCGCCAGGGAGTTCCTCGCGCTGCGCACCGACGAGTGGCGCCTCGCCGAGCTGCCCGACGGCCCGCGGCGCATCGCGGACCGCGTCGGCGACCCGGCGCCTTCGAGGCTGAGCGGCGAGCCGGTCACCCGGGGCCCGCTCGGCCGCGTCGACCAGGTCGACGGGCGCGTGTCGCTCGTCGCGGGCGCGCCGCTCGGCCGGCTCGACCGGGCCCAGGCCGCCGCGCTCGCGGGGTACGACCTGGTCATCACCCCGTGGCGCAGTGTCGTCGTCGTGGACCTGCCGCCGGACCGCGCCGGGCCCGCGGCCGACCGGCTCCGCGCCGCCGGGCTGCTGCTCGACGCCGGCGCGCCGCTCGCCAGGGTGACGGCGTGCACCGGGCGGCCGGGCTGCGCGAAGGCGCTCGCCGACGTGCGGGCCGATGCCGGGCCGGTACCCGGGGTGGACCTGCCGGTGCACTGGTCGGGCTGTGCCCGCCGCTGCGGCCGGCCACGCGGCGACGTGCTCGACATGGTGGCGACCGGGGACGGCTACACGCGAGGGGACCGATGAGCGAGTACCTCAAGGACGGCGCGGAGATCTACCGCCGGTCGTTCGCGACCATCCGGGCGGAGGCGCACCTCGCCGGCCTGCCACCGGACGTCGAGCGGGTCGCGGTGCGCATGATCCACGCGTGCGGGATGACCGACCTCGTCGACGACCTGGCCCACTCCCCCGACGTCGTGGCCAAGGCCCGCGCGGCCCTGCTCGCGGGCGCGCCGGTGCTGTGCGACGCCACGATGATCGCGTCCGGGGTGACCCGGCGCCGGCTGCCCGCGGCCAACGAGGTCGTGTGCACGCTCACCGACCCGCGCGTGCCGGCGCTCGCGTCGTCGCTCGGCACGACGAGGAGCGCGGCCGCGCTGGAGCTGTGGGGCGACCGGCTCGCTGACGCCGTCGTGGCCGTCGGCAACGCGCCCACCGCGTTGTTCCGGCTGCTGGAGCTGCTCGACGCGGGCGCCCCGCGGCCGGCGGCGATCCTGGGGCTGCCGGTGGGCTTCGTGGGTGCCGTTGAGTCCAAAGTGGAGCTTGCCGGGCACCCGGCGGGCGTGCCGTACCTGGTGGTGCACGGCCGCCGCGGCGGCAGCGCGATGGCCGTGGCCGCCGTCAACGCGATCGCGAGTGAGGCGGAGTGAGCGGGGCGACGGAGCGCCTGTCACGGGGCACCGGGACCCTGTACGGCGTCGGACTCGGTCCGGGGGATCCCGAGCTGATCACGCTCAAGGCCGCGCGGCTCATCGAGGCGGCCGACGTGATCGCCTACCACAGCGCGCGGCACGGTCGCAGCATCGCGCGGGGCGTCGCGGCGCGGCACCTGCGGGGCGACCAGGTCGAGGAGCCGCTGGTGTACCCGCTGACCGTGGAGACCACCGACCACCCCGGCGGCTACCAGGGCGCGATCGACGACTTCTACGCCGCCAGCGCCGACAAGCTGGCCACGCATCTCGACGCCGGCCGCGACGTCGTGCTGCTCTGCGAGGGCGACCCGCTGTTCTACGGCTCCTACATGCACATGCACCAGCGGCTCGCCGGCCGCTACCGGACCGAGGTCGTCCCCGGCGTCACGTCGGTGAGCGCCGCCGCGGCCGTGCTCGGCCGCCCGCTCGTGGAGGGCGAGGAGATCCTCACCGTGCTGCCCGGCACGTTGCCGCCCGAGGTCCTGGCCGAGCGCCTCGCCGGCACGGACTCGGCCGCCGTCCTCAAGCTCGGCCGGACGTTCGAGAAGGTGCGCAAGGCGCTCACCGACGCCGGCCGGCTCGACGACGCGCTCTACGTCGAGCGGGCGACGTGGGAGACCCAGCGCACCGGCCCACTGTCCGATGTGGACCCCGACACGGTGCCGTACTTCTCGCTCGCGCTGCTGCCCAGCAAGCTCGCGGCCGAGCGCACCCGGTCCGCCGCCACAGCCGCGGCCGCGCCGGACCGGGTCGGCGAGGTCGTGGTCGTCGGGCTCGGCCCCGCCGGGCGGACCTGGCTGACCCCTGAGGCGCAGGAGGCGCTGGCCTGGGCCGACGATCTCGTCGGCTACGGCCCCTACCTCGACCGGGTCCCGCCCAACCCGCGCCAGCGCCGGCACTCCTCGGGCAACCGGGTGGAGGCCGAGCGAGCCGCGCTCGCGCTCGACCTGGCCCGGGCCGGCTCCCGGGTCGCGGTCGTGTCCTCGGGTGACCCGGGCGTGTTCGCGATGGCCAGCGCCGTGCTGGAGGTGGCCGACGACCCGCGGTGGGCCGACGTGCCGGTCCGCGTGGTCCCGGGCCTGACCGCCGCCCAGGCGGTGGCCAGCAAGGCGGGCGCCCCGCTGGGCCACGACTTCTGCACGGTGTCGCTGTCCGACCGGCTCAAGCCGTGGTCGACGGTGGCCGCGCGGCTGGCCGCCGCCGCGGCCGCCGACTTCGTGATCGCCATCTACAACCCGGCGTCCAAGAGCCGCCGCCAGCAGCTCGCGGCGGCGAAGGAGCTGCTGCTCGCCCATCGCGATGCCGGCACGCCGGTGGTGATCGGCCGGGACGTGGGCGGCCCGGGCGAGTCGATCGAGATCGTGCGGCTGGCGGACCTCGACACGGCCACGGTGGACATGCGGTGCCTGCTGATCGTGGGCTCGTCGCGGACGAGGGTCGTGGAGCGGCCGGACGGCACCCGGCGGGTGTTCACGCCACGGCACTACCCAGCCAGCTGACCGCCTGCCCGACCGTCTCGACCACCGGCACGTCGGGCACCGGCGGCCGTCGCACGACCACCACCGGCAGGCCCAGCTCGCGGGCGGCGGTGAGCTTGGCGACGGTCAGCTCGCCGCCGCTGTCCTTGGTGACGAGCACGCCGACCCGGTGCGCGCGCATGAGCGCCAGCTCACCGTCCACTGTGTACGGCCCGCGGGAGAGCAGCAGCTCCATCCGCGCGGGCACCGGCGGCTCCGGCGGGTCGACGCACCGCACGAGGAACCACCGGTCCGACCCGGCGAACGCGGCGAGCCCCTGGCGCCCGGTGGTGAGAAAGACGCGCTCTCCGGGCAGCTCCCGGGCGGCCTCCTCGAGGTCGCGGACCCAGCGCCAGTCGTCGCCCTCGCCGGGTGTCCACCCCGGCCGGCGCAGCAGCAGGTGGGGCACGCCGACGAGCCGGGCGGCCTCGGCGGCGGAGAAGCTGATCCGCTCGGCGAAGGGGTGCGTGGCGTCGACGACCGCGTCGACCCGCTCGGCCCGCAGCCACCCGGCCATCGGTTCCGGCCCGCCGAACCCACCGACCCGAACCTCGCCCGCGGGCAGCCGCGGCTCCCGCACCCGCCCGGCGAGGGTGGAGATCACCCGCAGGTCAGGCCGCTCGACGAGGCGCTCGGCGAGCCGCCGGGCCTCGCCGGTCCCGCCGAGGATCACCACACACCGAGTCATGGCACGCTGATCCCGTGAGCGAGAGCGACGGACGAACGGAGCGAACCACGGGGACCCTCCGGCGGGGCTGGACCACCGGCGCCTGCGCGACCGCGGCCACCAAGGCCGCCTACACCGCGCTGCTCACCGGCACCTTCCCCGACCCCGTCGAGATCACCCTCCCCAAGGGGCACACGCCCGCGTTCGCGCTCAGCCAGACCAAGCTCACCGCCACCGACGCCATGGCCGCGGTCGTCAAGGACGCCGGCGACGACCCCGACGTCACCCACGGCGCCACGGTCCGCTCGACGGTCCGGGCCGGCTCGCCCGGCAGCGGCGTGACGTTCCGCGCGGGTCCCGGCGTCGGCACGGTCACCAAGCCCGGCCTCCCCCTCCCGGTCGGCGAGCCGGCCATCAACCCGGTGCCCCGCCGGCTCATGCGCGACGTGCTCGCGGAGCTCGGCGGCACCGACGTGATCGTCGAGATCTCCGTCGACGACGGCGCGGAGCTGGCCCGGCACACCTGGAACCCGCGGCTCGGCATCCTCGGCGGGCTGTCCATCCTCGGCACCACCGGCGTGGTCGTGCCCTACTCCTGCTCCGCGTGGATCGACAGCATCCGGCGGGGCATCGACGTCGCGCGCGCGGCCGGCCACCCGCACGTGGCCGCGTGCACCGGCAGCACCTCGGAGAACGCCGTCACGCGGCTCTACGGCCTGCCCGAGGACGCGCTGCTCGACATGGGTGACTTCGCCGGCGCCGTGCTCAAGTACCTGCGCCGGCACCCGATCCCGCGGCTGACCGTCGCGGGCGGCTTCGCCAAGCTGTCCAAGCTCGCCGACGGCCACCTCGACCTCCACTCCGGACGGTCCCAGGTGAGCCTCGACGCCCTCGCCCGCCGCGCGCGCGAGGCGGGCGGCGACGATCACCTCGCCCGCCGGATCGAGACGGCCAACACCGCGCTCGAGGCGTTCCAGCTTGCCCGAGCAAGCAACATCCCCCTCGCCGACCACGTCGCGGCGGCCGCGCGGGACACGGCCGTGGCGGTGCTCGGCGACGCGCCGGTCGAGGTGGACGTCGTGGTCATCGACCGGGCTGGGGAGCTGGTCGGGCGCGCGCCGCGGAGTACAGGTGGCTGTCCGGGAAGCCCTCCGCGGTGAGCACCGACCCCACGATGATCACCGCGGTCCGCCGCACGCCGGCCTCGTGCACCTGGCCCGCGATCGTCGACAGCGTGCCGCGCAGCACGACCTCGTCCGGCCGGGACGCGAAGGCCACCACGGCCACCGGGCAGTCCGGCCCGTAGTTGGGCAGCAGCTCCGCGACGACCTGGTCGATCCGCTGCACGGCGAGGTGCAGCACCATCGTGGCCCGGCCGCGGCCCAGCGACGCGAGGTCCTCGCCGGGCGGCATGGGCGTGGCCCGGGCGGAGACGCGGGTGAGCACCACGGTCTGGCCGACGCCGGGCACGGTCAGCTCCCGGCCGAGCGTGGCCGCGGCGGCGGCGAACGCGGGCACGCCGGGCACGATGTCGTACGGCACGCCCTCGGCATCCAGCCGCCGCGCCTGCTCGGCCACCGCGCTGAACACCGACGGGTCCCCGGAGTGCAGCCGCACCACGTCGTTGCCCCGGCGGTGTTCGGCGACCAGCTCGGCGATGATCTCGTCGAGGGTCAGGTCGGCCGTGTCCACCAGCCGGGCGCCCGGCGGGCAGTCGGCCAGCAGCTCGGCCGGGACCAGGCTGCCCGCGTAGAGGCACACGGGCGTCGCCGCGATCAGCCGCTGCGCCCGCACGGTGACCAGGTCCGCCGCACCGGGCCCGGCCCCGACGAAGTGCACGGTCAT
>NZ_DASWSJ010000229.1:0-35807 GCF_036402745.1 Actinophytocola sp.
CCGTTGCTCGACAACGACGTGAACCGGATGGAACTCTTCACCGCGATGCTGCTGTCGCTGCCCGGCTCGCCGATCCTGTACTACGGCGACGAGATCGGCATGGGCGACAACATCTGGCTCGGCGACCGCGACGGCGTCCGTACTCCGATGCAGTGGTCCCCCGACCGGAACGCGTCCTTCTCCACCGCCACACCGGGCAAGCTCGGCCTGCCGGTGATCATGGACCCGGTCTACGGGTTCCAGGCGGTCAACGTCGAGGCCGAGATGGAGAACGCGTCGAGTCTGCTGCACTGGACCAGGCGGATGATCCAGACCCGCAAGCAGCACCCGTGTTTCGGCATGGGTACCTTCACTGATCTAGGCGGTTCCAACCCGAGCGTGCTGTCCTACGTGCGGGAGTTCGGTGACGATGTCGTGCTGTGCGTGAACAACCTGTCACGCTTCCCGCAGCCGATCGAGCTGGACCTTCGGCAATGGCAGGGCGTGGAGCCGGTCGAGCTGCTCGGCGGGGTGCACTTCCCGACCATCGGCGAGCTGCCGTACCTGCTCACCCTCGGTGCGCACGGTTTCTACTGGTTCCGCCTGCCGGTCAACAAGCCGGCTGAACGTGAGGAGAGCTCTTCGTGACTTCGAATCTGGACCAGGTCCAGTCCTTCTGCGCCAACCAGCGATGGTTCGGTGAGAAGGGACACGACGTCAACGTCGACGCGATGGCCACCTCGGTGTGGCTGTCGGACGGGGGCGTCTGGCCTGCGGTCCGGATCGGGTTCGTCTACTGTGCCGGGCCGCCCGGGGCGGAGAACGCAATCCGGGTCTACCAGCTGCCGCTCAGCTATCACCGCGAGCCGGTCGACAACCTCGGCCACGCGCTGATCGGGGACTGGGACGAGCAGGACCTCGGCGACACGAGGGTCTGGGTGTACGACGCGCTGCACGACAAGGAGGCGACGCCGTACTGGCTGGACGCGCTCACGCACGGGCGCCGGCTGGACGGACTGGAGTTCCACCCGGTGCACGCGCCGGAGAACTCCACCGTCGTGCCGGATGACGCGCAGTCGCTCGTCCTCACCGTCGAGCAGAGCAACACTTCGCTGGTCTTCGGCGACACCGCACTGCTGAAGGTGTTCCGCCGGCTCGAGCCCGGGAGCAACCCCGGGGTCGAGATCGAGTCGGCGCTCACCGAGGCGGGCTCCGAGCTGGTTCCCGAGGTGCTCGGATCGGCGCGTGGCTCCTGGCCGCGGGCCGGCGGCGGCACCGACTCCGGCGACCTGGCGATGATGACGGTGTTCGAGAAGAACGCGACCGACGGCTGGTCGTACGCGACCACCTCGGTCCGCGACCTGTACGCCGAGGCGGACCTGCACGCCGACGAGGTCGGCGGGGATTTCGCCGCCGAGTCGTACCGGCTCGGCGCGAGCACCGCGGAGGTGCACGCCGAGCTGGCCAAGGCGCTCGGCACAGACGTGTGGGAGCCGGCCCAGATGGTCCAGCACGCGGCTGCGATGAAACGCCGGCTGGACAAGGCCGCCGCGGCGGTGCCCGAGCTGGACCAGTACGCCGTCGGACTCGGCCACGCCTTCGACGCGCTCGCGGCGTACGACGAACCGGTCTCGGTGCAGCGGATCCACGGGGATTTCCACCTGGGTCAGGTACTGCGGACCATCGACGGCTGGAAGCTGATCGACTTCGAGGGCGAGCCGGCCAAGTCGCTGGTCGAGCGGCGCGCGCTGGACACCCCGATCAAGGACATCGCGGGGATGCTGCGGTCCTTCGACTACGCGGCCCGCTCGCTGCTGGCCGACCACCAGGGCGACCAGCAGATCGCCTACCGGGCCGCCGAGTGGGCGAGCCGGAACCGCCGCGCGTTCTGCGACGGGTACTCCGAGGTGGCGGGGGCGGATCCGCGCGACCAGGACGTACTGCTCAGTGCGTTCCTGGCCGACAAGGTCATCTACGAGACGCTCTACGAGGCCCGGAACAGACCGACCTGGCTGCCGATCCCGCTGGCCGCGGCCGCGCAACTGAGCGGCGAGTAAGCGGCGAGTAAGCGGCCGAGCCGATCACACCACGTCCGGCTTCGCCTGGCCCCGCGCCACCCGCTTGCCGCCGTCCGCGACGCCTTGGAGCAGGGGCCGTCCGCCTGCGCCTGTGTAGGCCTGAAGCAGTCGGGTACGGGGTGCAGAAGATGAGGTGCTGATCGGGCAGGATGGGGTGTATGGAATCGAACGAGCGTGGGACCGAAGTGGGCACGCCGTTGTCCGGGCAGTCGTCCGGGCAGTCGTCCGGGCCGTTGTCCGAGCCGATGACCGAGCCGCCGAAGAAGGTCGAGGTTCCGGTTGAGGCGGGACCCGGAGCGGTCGCGGTGGATCGTTCGGTGCTCGAGCGGTTGGTGCACGGGACCTACCACGACCCGCACCAGGTGCTCGGGCCGCATCTCGGCGACGGATCGGTGACACTGCGGGTCTTGCGGCCGTTCGCGAAGTCGGTCACCGCGGTGTTCGACGACCAGCGGGTCGAGCTGCGGCACGAGTACGAGGGGATCTGGGTCGGTTCACTCGCGGTCGACAAGGTGCCCGACTACCGGCTCGAGGTTGCCTACGCGGACGGCCCCCCGCTGGAGATCGACGACCCGTACCGCTACCTGCCGTCGCTCGGCGAGATGGACCTGCATCTGATCGGCGAAGGCCGGCACGAGCAGCTGTGGACCGTGCTCGGCGCGCACGTCCGCCGGTACGACGGTCCGACCGGCTCGGTGACCGGCACGTCCTTCGCGGTCTGGGCGCCGAACGCGCAAGGCATCCGGCTGACGGCGGACTTCAACTTCTGGGACGGCCGGGCGCATCCGATGCGCTCGCTCGGCGGCAGCGGGGTCTGGGAACTGTTCGTGCCGGGCGTCGGCCCCGGCACGCGGTACAAGTTCGACATCTGCGGGCGCGACGGAGTCTGGCGGCAGAAGGCCGACCCGATGGCGAACCTGGCCGAGACTCCCCCGGCGAACGCGTCGGTGGTGACCGAGTCGTCGTACGAGTGGAAGGACGACGCGTGGCTCGAGCGCCGCGCGGCCTCCCAGGCACACGCCGAGCCGATGAGCGTCTACGAGGTTCACCTCGGCTCCTGGCGCAAGGGCCGGTCGTACCGCGAACTGGCGGACGAGCTCGTTGCCTATGTCAACGAGCTGGGTTTCACCCACGTCGAGTTCATGCCGGTGATGGAGCATCCGTTCGGTGGGTCCTGGGGCTACCAGGTCACCTCGTACTTCGCGCCGACCTCGCGCTTCGGCGATCCCGACGGCTTCCGGTTCCTGGTCGACTCGCTGCACCAGGCGAACATCGGCGTGATCGTCGACTGGGTCCCGGCCCACTTCCCGAAGGACGCCTGGGCGCTCGCCCGGTTCGACGGGACTCCGCTCTACGAGCACCCGGACCCGCGCCGCGGTGAGCAGCCGGACTGGGGCACCCTGGTGTTCGACTTCGGCCGTCCGCAGGTGCGGAACTTCCTGGTCGCGAATGCGCTCTACTGGGCCGAGGAGTTCCACATCGACGGCCTGCGGGTCGACGCGGTCGCCTCGATGCTCTACCTCGACTACTCGCGCAAGGAAGGCGAGTGGCTCCCGAACGTCCACGGTGGACGCGAGAACCTCGACGCGGTCCGGTTCCTGCAGGAGCTCAACGCCACCGTCTACAAGCACCACCCGGGCGCCATCATGGTGGCCGAGGAGTCCACCGCCTGGCCGGGCGTCACGCGCCCGACCCATCTCGGCGGGCTGGGCTTCGGGTTCAAGTGGAACATGGGCTGGATGCACGACACGCTCAGCTACGTCGGCCACGACCCGGTGCACCGCTCCTACCACCACAACGAGCTCACCTTCTCGCTGATGTACGCGTGGAGCGAGAACTTCGTGCTGCCGCTGTCGCACGACGAGGTGGTGCACGGCAAGGGCTCGCTGTGGACCCGGATGCCCGGCGACGACTGGAACAAGGCGGCCGGGCTGCGCTCGCTGCTCGCGTTCATGTGGGCCCACCCGGGCAAGCAGCTGCTGTTCATGGGCGGCGAGTTCGGCCAGACCCAGGAGTGGTCGGAGAGCCGCTCGCTCGACTGGCACCTGCTGGAGCAGCCGCTGCACGGCGGGCTGCAGCGGCTCGTGGGCGACCTCAACCGGCAGTACAAGGACCACTCCGCGCTCTTCGCCGCGGACACCCGGCCCGAGGGCTTCGCCTGGATCGACGCCAACGACTCGGCCAACAACGTGGCGAGCTTCCTGCGCTACGACCCGTCGCGGCCGGGCAGCGTGGTGGCCTGCGTGGCCAACTTCGCCGGCCACCCGCACCGCGACTACCGGGTCGGGCTCCCCCAGGCCGGCCGCTGGCGCGAGGTGCTCAACACCGACGCGCAGGACTACGGCGGGTCCGGCTGGGGCAACCTGGGCGGCGTCGACGCCGTCGAGGAGCCGTGGCACGGGCAGCCCGCGTCGGCGCTGCTGCAGCTGCCACCGCAGGGCGTGGTCTGGCTGGCCCCGGCCCCCGAGATCTGAGAGCTTGCGCCGCTACCGTGAGCTGCTCGGCGTGCCGGGTGTGCTCAGGCTGACCCTTGCGGTCCTGCTCAGCCGGGTGACCACGTCGATGCTCAACCTGACGCTCCTGGTCGCGGTCACGCAGTCCTACGGCTACGCCGAGGCCGGCCTGGTGCTGATGGTGTTCGCGGTGAGCACCGCCGTCGTCGGCCCGGCGCGGGGCCGGCTCGCGGACCGCAGGGAGCCGCGGCGGGTCCTGCTCACCCTGCTGGCGGGGCACATGGTCGCCTACACCGGGCTGCTCGCGGGGCTCGCGGCGACCGCGCCGGTCGAGGTGCTGTTCCTCGCGGCCGCCGTGCTGGGCGTCACCGTGCCACCGGCCGGGCCGGTGGTCCGCGGCGTGTGGCCGAGCCTGGTGGCGGCCGACCGGCTGCCCACCGCGTACGCGTTCGACGCGGCGCTCAACAACGCGACGTTCGTCTCGGGCCCGATGATCGCGGGTGGTCTGCTGCTGGTGCTGCCCCCGGCCGGGGCGATGGCGATCACCGGCGCGATGAAGCTCGCCGGCGACGCGCTGGTGGCCCTCGCGCCGGCGATCCGCCGCGTCGGCGAGCCCACGGAGGCCCGGCAGCACGCCCGGCAGCACGGTGCGGCGAGGATGTTCGGCCCGCTGGTCGACGGCCGGATCCGGCTGCTGCTGGCGATGATCGCGCTGGACACGTTCGCGTTCGGCTGCCTCGAGGTCACCGCGGTCGCCGCCGCCTCCGGGCAGGGCTCGGCGGGCGTGTTCACGAGCCTTCTCGCGCTCGGCGGCGTGGTCAGCGGGATCGCCTACGGGGCACGCACGTGGCCGGGTGGGCCGCGGGCCCAGCTGATCGTGCTGCACACCGGCGCGGCGCTGGCGCTGCTGGCCGGTGCGGCGGCCGGCCCGGCCGGTGCGGGCCTGGTCGCCGTCGGCGCCGCGTTCACCCTGTTCGGCCTGCTCTCCGGGCCGGTGGAGACGTTGCAGCAGGTCCTCGTCGGGGACCTGAGCCCACCCGGGCAGCGAATCGAGGCGTTCGCGTGGGTGTTCAGCATCATGTGGGCCGGCTTCGGCGTCGGCACCACGATCGCCGGGCAGCTCGCGGGCCCCGGCACCACCGCGCCGACGCTGCTGGTCGGGGCTGGTGCGCAGGCCGCGATCGTGGCGCTGGCGGCGGTGAACGTGGCCGGATTGCGCCGCTCGGCGACATGACGTGGGTGGGGGCGGGCACACTGGACGCGTGCGCATCCGATCCGGCGTCTCCGCTGTGCTGCTGCTGTCCGTGGTCACCGGCCTCACGGCGTGCACCACGGCCATCGCGGGCAGCCCGACCAGCTCCGGCTCGGTGGTCTCGCACACCGACCCCAACGCGCCGGGGGGCATCGACCCGTCGTTCGTGAAGAACACCGACGGCGGGGAGATCGACCGGCTCGCCGCCGCCGTGCTCGCGGACGTCAAGTCGTACTGGTCGGAGACGTTCCCGAAGACGTTCGGCGGCCAGTGGAAGGACCTGACCGGCGGTTACTACTCGGTCGACACCACCGACCCGAACGCGCCCGCGCCACCGTGCGTGGACAAGGCGACCGACGTCGAGGGCAACGCGTTCTACTGCCCGACCGCCGACGTCATGGCCTGGGACCGGGCGGCGCTGCTGCCGGTGCTCAAGGAGCGGTTCGGCGAGGCCGCGGTGATGCTGGTGCTGGCGCACGAGATGGGGCACGCGGTGCAGCGGCGGGCCGGGCTCACCATCGAGCAGCAGCGGGCCGACCCGGCGAAGTACCCGACGATCCTCATCGAGGCGCAGGCCGACTGCTATGCCGGGTCGTTCGTGCGCTGGGTCGCCGACGACAACGCCACCTACCTGCAGATCGCCACGGACCGGCTGGACTCCGCGCTGGAGTCGCTGATCACGTTCCGGGACCCGATCGGCACCCAGCAGACCGACGCGGGCGCGCACGGCGACGCGTTCGACCGGGTGTCCGCGTTCCAGGACGGGTTCGACTCGGGCGCGAAGCTGTGCGCCGGGATGAGCATGGACAACCGCACGTTCACCCAGACGGGCTTCATCAACGCGGCCGACGCCCAGAGCGGCGGCAACCTCGAGTTCAACCAGATGCTCAACTCGATCACGCCCAAGCTCAACGCGTACTTCAGCGGTCTGGTCACCCGGCGGGGCGGGCAGTGGAAGGAGCCCAGCCTCAGCCCCACCGAGGCCCGGCCGAACTGCACGAACGCCGACCAGGGCCCGGTGGCGTACTGCCCGGACGCGACCAAGATCGACTTCGACACCAAGACCGAGCTGCCCGGGATCCACACGAAGATCGGCGACTACGCCACCGGCACGCTGCTGGCCAGCCGGTTCGCCGTGGCCGCGCTGACCGACCTGCGGAAGCCGACGGAGGGCAGCAACTCCCAGCACGACCTGGTCTGCCTGGCCGGCTCGTTCACCGGCTCGCTGCTCAACCTCGACCAGCAGTACCTGTCCCCGGGCGACCTCGACGAGGCCATCCAGGTCCTGCTCACCTACGACTACGCCGCCCGGGACATCAAGGGCAAGTTCATCCCGACGGGCTTCGAGCGCGTCCGGGCCTTCCGCAAGGGCGTCGTGGACGGCGACAAGTCCTGCGGCCTGGACTGACCCGTGGACACCGCTCCGCTCCCCCGCTAACGTCGCTCCAGCAACAAATTCGCGAAATCACTGGGGGTTTCGGTGCGAAAGTTTGCCACGTCCTTGCTCGTCGTCCTCGGCCTCGCCGTCGTGCTCGCCGGTGGCCTCGCCGCGGCCCCGGCCGCCGCCTCCGCCGACCCCGTCGGCACCAACACCTTCTGCAGCAGGGGCTACCTGCACCGAGTCGTCGTCGACCCCGGGTCGTCGCTCTACATTCGCAGTCAGCCCTCGCCCACCGCCCCGACGGTCGGCAGCCTGCTCAACGGGACGCAGATCGTCACCACCGGCCTCACGCCCACCAACGGCTACCTCTACAACACCACCTACGGGCCCGGCTGGGTGGCCGCCGCGTACCTCACCTACCTGCGCTGCGCCTGAAACCCAGCACTCCACCGGTTCGCCGAACACGCGAGGCGGGGCCCCAGTAGGGTGCCTCCAGCGTGGTTGGTCCGGGTACCGGAGGGGATGCAATGCGGGGATTGTGGCGGATCGGGCTGGGGCTTGCCTCGGTCGCGGCGGTGATCGCTCAGCTGGGGGGCTGTGCGGGGCAGACGGTCGCGGGAACGCCGTCGGCCATGGGAGGCATCGACCCGACCAACGCCGGTGGGCTCGAGGTCAGCAACGGGCCCAGCGGGCCCCGGCAGGGCGTCGACGACGCCAAGCTGACGGTCGAGGGTGCGGACGGCGGCGCGATGGACAAGATCGCCACCAACGCGATCGGCGACCTCTACGACTACTGGGACAAGCAGCTGCCGACGCTGTTCGACGAGAAGTTCACCAAGCTCACCCGCCTGGTGTCCTACGACTCAGACGGCGCGGGCGTCACCATCTGCGGCACCAGCACCGCGGGCTTGGTCAACGCGTTCTACTGCGGTGGCGGCGGCGAGGACGCGATCGCCTGGGACCGGGGCGTGCTGCTGCCGATGCTCAACAAGCAGTTCGGCCCGATGTCGGTCGTCGGCGTGCTCGCCCACGAGATGGGGCACGCCATACAGTCCCGGCTCGGCGCGAAGTCGAACATGAGCCAGAGCACGCCGACGATCGTGCGCGAGCAGCAGGCCGACTGCTACATGGGCAACTTCTTCCGCTACGTCGCGGAGGGCAACTCCGCGCACTTCCAGATCAACACCGGCAAGGGCCTCAACGACATCCTCGCCACGCTGTTCTTCATCCGCGACCCCGCGGGCTTCGACCACATGACCGAGGGCGCGCACGGCCTCGCCTTCGACCGGGTCTACGCGTTCCAGGAGGGCTTCACCCACGACCCGAAGCGGTGCGCGGACATGGACCCGGCCGAGATCGACGGCCGGATCGCGGAGAAGCAGCGCAGCAACGCGGAGATCAAGCAGTCCAACGAGGGTGACATCGACCCGACCGAGGCCAAGAACCTGCAGGCACTGCAGGAGAGCCTCAACGACGCGTTCAAGGACAACGGCTCCGACCAGCCGCAGATCACCGGCAACGGCTCGACGTGCAAGACCGGCGAGGCGACCAAGCCGGTGACCTACTGCCCCGACGACAACGCCGTGGGCTTCGACGCGGCCTCGCTCAAGGCGCTCGCTGCCAAGCCGGACCCGAACGCGCAGCCCGGTCAGCAGGGCAGCGGCGGCCTCGGCGACTTCGCCGCGTTCGCCGAGATCGCGTCCCGCTACACGCTGTCCATCCAGAAGTCGATGGGCCTGCCGCTCGACGACAAGAAGGCCGGGCTGCGGACCGCGTGCCTCACCGGCGCGTGGGCGGGCTTCACCAACGAGGACGCCAAGGACCGGCGGCTGCGCCTGGCCATCGGCGACCTCGACGAGGCGGTGGCCGAACTCCTGCAGGAGGAGAGCCTGATCGCCGCGGACGTCAACGGCAAGCGGGTCGAGGCCGGCTTCGCCCGGGTGGAGGCGTTCCGCCGCGGCTTCATGGAGGGCTCGGCGCCCTGCACGAAGGACTTCGCCTAAAGACACCGTCGCCTAAGAACACCACGTCGGCCCCCCGGATCCGGGGGGCCGACGTGTGTCCGGGGTCGGTCAGTACAGGGCGCTGGCCAGGTCCCGCCGGGCCTTGACCACGCTCGGGTCCTCCGGCGGGAACAGGCCGAACAGCTCCACCAGATGGTTGCGCGCCCGGTCCCGGTCCGCGCCGGAGGTGCGCTTGATCACCGACAACAGCCGGGAGAACGCCTGGTCCACCCGCTGCGACGCGAGCTCCACATCGGCGGCGGCGAGCTGGGCGTCGATGTCCTCCGGCGACGTGTCCGCCCGCACGATGACCGACGGGTCCGCCGCCTCCGCCCGAGCGAGGAAGCGGACCTGCGCCAACGCGGACTTCGCCTGCTCGTTGGCCGGCTCGGCATCGAGGATCTTCTGGTACGCGGCCTCGGCCGCCGGGTAGTCGCCGCGCTCGAAGGCGTCCTCGGCCGCGGTGAACCGCTGGTCCTCGGGCTCGGGCTCCGGCTCCGGCGCTTCCACCCCGCTCTCGGCGGCGCGGATGCCCGGCAGGCGGTCGCGCAGGGCGTCCAGCAGCCCGGCGATCCACTGCTTCACCTGCGGTTCCGGCTGGGCGCCGGCGAACGCCTCGACCGGCTGGCCGCCGGCGATGGCGACCACCGTGGGGATGGACTGCACCCCGAAGAGCTGGGCGATCCGCGGGTTGGCGTCGACGTCGATCTTGGCGAGGATCCAGGCGCCGTTGCCGGCCTGGGCCAGCCGCTCGAGCAGCGGCGACAGCTGCTTGCACGGCTCGCACCACTCGGCCCACAGGTCGACGACGACCGGTACCTGCAGCGACCGCTCGACGACGTCGGACTGGAACGTCTCCTCGGTGGCCTCGATGACGAAGTCACCCGCGGCGTGCGGTGTGGTCTGCTGGCCGGCCTCCGGACCGGACGACGACGGCGGTGGCGCGGATGCCTGCCCGGCCGGCGGGCGTCTGGCCGCGTCCGCCCGGGCCTTGAGTGCGGAAAGATCGACAGCTCCGGACAGGGCGGCCGACAGAGCTGCGGTTTGACGTGGGTCTGGCCTTGTCACATAGCTATCCTGGCACGTCCCCGACATCACCCGTCGGGGCTACCGGCAAAGCGGCTCAGAACCGGACCCGCAGGCCGATCGTCGCGCCGTAGTCACCGGAGAAGCCGGCCTCGGTGCCTCGCCGCTGAGTTTCACCGTGACCAGCGCGTCGATCTGCGCGGTCGGCCGGGCCAGCAGGTGCTCGACGAGCTCCGTGGTGGCCGTGAGCTGGGCGGACGGCCCGTGAGCGCGGCTGTAGGTGAGCGGCTGCCCGTCGGTCCTGCCGGTCCTAATCGGCGGCCAGGTGCTCCTCGACGCGTGCCACCTTGGCGGTGAGCTGGCCGGTGTGGCCGGGGCGGATGTCGGCCTTGAGCACGAGGCTCACCCGCGGCGCGCGCTGCTGCACCACCTCGACCGCCCGTTTGACCACCGCCATCACCTCGTCCCACTCGCCCTCGATCGTGGTGAACATGCTCGTGGTCTCCGAGGGCAGGCCGGACTCCCGCACGACCCGCACCGCCTCGGCGACCGCTTTGCTCACGCTGTCCGACTCGCCGCCCGCGGGGGCCACACTGAATGCGACTAGCACGCCTGCTCCTCTCCCGATCCTCTCCCGAATGGAACTGTGCCTGGGCACCTTCGCGGGTACCGACTGGTAACTTCAACCGCCATGAGCCAGCGAGTGCTGTCGTTCGATCCCATCGCCCGCGCGGCCGAGATCTGGGGCGAGCGCGTCGGACCGTCCGGCACGATGGCGGCGGTCACCAGCATCATGCGAGTCCAGCAGGTACTGCAGTCCGCAGTGGACTCCGCGCTGCGGCCGCACGGGCTCACGTTCGCCCGGTACGAGGCGCTGGTGCTGCTCACGTTCTCCAAGCGCGGCAGCCTGCCGATGCGCGTGATGGGCGAGCGCCTGCAGCTGCACCCGACGAGCGTGACCAACATCGTGGATCGTCTCGAGGCCGACGGCCTGGTCAAACGCCTGCCCCACCCGACCGACCGCCGCACGACGCTGGCCGAGATCACCGAGGCCGGCCGCCGCCGCCGCGAGGAGGCGACGACAGCGGTCACCGAGGTCGACTTCGGTCTGCGGGGACTGACCGAGCGGCAGACCACCCAGCTGACCGACCTGCTGGCGAAGGTCCGCAAGGCCGTGGGCGACTTCGAGGACTGACCGACATCCGGCTCACCCGGCCCGGTCCGGCCCCGGCTGGCGGCGCAACGGGTTTGGCCTCCGGCCCCCCAGTCACCAGCGTACCTGCGGGCACCGACAGTTTCGCGGGCGCCACCATGGGCTGTGGACAGCCCGCGATCACGCCCGGGGCCGCGGGGGCCCCCCGCGTTCCAGTCTATTCGGCGGCACCGACGGTTTCGGTGCCCGCGCGTGGCCTGTGGACAGGTTGCCGGTGCGAGTGGCGCATCCCGCCACCCGGCCTCAGCTGTCCTCCCACTGGAAGACCTTCGCCGCGATCGTGCCCACCACCAGGATGAACGCGGTCAGCACCAGGCACGGCACCACCAGCGCGCTCGCGTCCCGGCCGCGCACCAGGAAGTCCATGATCCCGTCGTTCATGTGCCGCAGCGGGAACACGTTCGACACCGTCCGCATCCACCCCGGCGACTGGTCGATCGGGAAGAACGTGCCGGACAGGAACGCCATCGGCAGCACCACGATGTTCGCCGCGCCGGTGGCCGCCTCCTCGGTCTTGCAGAACGCGCCCACCAGCATGCCGATCGCGAAGAACGCCAGGATGCCCAGCAGGAACACCGGGATCGCGAGCGCCCACGTGCCCGTGAGCTTGAGGCCGAACACCGGCAGCGCGCCGATCCCGAGGAAGATCAGCGCCTGCACGATCGCGACCCCGATGGTCACCACCACGCGGGAGGTCAGCACGGTCGACGCGGGCACCGGGGCCAGCCGGATCCGGCGCAGCACCTGCTTCTTGCGCCAGCTCACCAACGTCAGCGCCGCCCCGAACACCGCCGTGACCGCGACGCCCCAGGACATGATGCCCGGCATGATGTACTGGATCGGCTTGAGCGAGGAGTCCTCGACGTTCGATCCGTCCACTGTGTACTTCGGCGGCACGCCCGTGGCCTGCTGGTTCAGCTGGCTGATCACACCCTGGACGATCCCGGCGATCGTGCCGGCCTGGGTCTGGTCGCTCTGGGCGTACCGGAACGTGACCTGGTCGCCGTTCTCCGCCACGACCGCCGGCAGGTCGCCGTCCTTCACCTTCCGCACGGCCTCGTCGAGGGTGTCGTGGTGCTCCAGCGCCAGCGCGCCGGTCTGCCCCAGCGCGGTGATCACCGGCCCCTCGCCGACGACCCCGATGTTGATCTTCTGCGCGCCCGCGTCCCGGAACAGCAGGCCGAACACGACGAGGAACATCAGCGGGAAGACGAACGTGAAGAACAACGTCGCCTTGTCCCGGTAGAACCCCTTGAGCATGGCGAGCGCGAGGCTCTTGAACGCGGTCACGCCCGGTACTCCCGTCCGGTCAGCTCCAGGAAGACGTCCTCGAGGGTGGCGGTCCGCACCTGCAACCCGGCCAGCGAACCGCGCTCGGCGAGGGCGGACAGGACCTCGGCCGGCTTGCGGGTGGAGATCGTCAGCGACGCCTCGTCCTCGGTGACGACGTCCGCGCCGGGCAGTGCCTCGGCGTCCGAAATGGACAGTAAGCCGCGTTCGAGGATCACCCGGGTCGGCGCGTCCAGCCCGCGCACCAGCGCCGCCGGGCGGTCCATCGCGAGGATCCGGCCCCGGTCCATGATCGCCACCCGGTCGCAGAGGATCTCCGCCTCGTCGAGGTAGTGCGTGGTGTAGACGATCGTCTTGCCGCGCTCCTGGATCGCGCGCAGCACGTCCCAGAGGTTGCGCCTCGCCTGCGGGTCCAGCGCCGCGGTCGGCTCGTCGAGGAACACCACGTCCGGGTCGTGCACCAGCGCGCAGGCGATCGAGAGCCGCTGCCGCTGGCCGCCGGAGAGCTTGTCCTCGCGGGTGTCCGCCTTGTCGGCGAGGCCGACGAGCTCGAGCATCTCCCGGGCCCGTGCGGCGCCGACGCCGTAGAGCGAGGCGAACGTCTCGAGCTGCTCGCGCGCGGTGAGCTTCTCGAAGAACGACGACGCCTGCAGCTGCACGCCGATGCGCGGCAGCAGCGACACCTTGCGTGGCCACGGGCTCTCGCCGAGCAGCGTCACCGACCCGGAGTCAGGCTCGCGCAGCCCCTCGATGATCTCCAACGTCGTGGTCTTGCCGGCCCCGTTCGGGCCGAGGATGCCGAAGAACTCCCCCTCGGCGACGGACAGCGACACCCCGTCCACCGCGTTCAGGTCCCCGTACGCCTTGCGGAGGTCCTCGACCACCACCGCCGCGCCTGCTGTGTCGATCACGAGCGAGAACATAACCGAGCACACCCCGGAAACGACCGGCTACGAGCCGATTCGCCACCTAAGGAGCCCGCGATGTAGCCGAAGGTCGAACCGGCACGCTCCGCGCGGCGACCAGCCGGTTCGGGCCGCGGCTGGACTGATCCACGAACTCGGGTGAACCGCGGGCGCGTGGCTCCCGTGTACAGGGGCGTAGGTCCCTCGCGCGAGACGGGCGCGAGCGGTCCAGCCGACCCACAAGGGGTTCCCATGTCTCGCAAGCACCTCGCGGTCCCGATGGCGGCCGCGGCCATCGGCCTGCTGACGCTCGGCGCCTGTAGCACCGGCCCCCAGTCCCCCGCCGCCGACACCTACGCCGCGCCGGCCAAGGCCGCCGCCGCCAACGACGCCCCGAAGACCCCCGCGGTGACGCTGAGCGCGGTCCAGGTCGACGGCCTCGGCCAGATCCTCACCGACCAGTACGGCTACACCCTCTACCGCTTCGACATGGACTCCGCCAACCCGCCGCTGTCCAAATGCGACGGTCCCTGCGCCACCAAGTGGCCGCCGCTCACCACCGACGGGGCGGTGCAGGTCAGCGGCGTCGACCAGAGCGTGGTCGGCGACATCACCCGTGGCGACGGCACCAAGCAGGTCACGGTCAACGGCTGGCCGGTCTACAAGTTCGCCGACGACGCCGTCCCCGGCGAGGTCAAGGGACAGGGCGTGAACGGCACGTGGTTCGCGGTCACCCCGGACGGCGGCAAGGCCGGCGCACAACAAGCACAACAAGCACAGCCCGCGCAACGAGCACAGCCCGCGCCGGCCCAACCCGCGCAGGGCCCGGTCCGGATCGTCGGCGCCGACCTCCCCGGCTTCGGCCCCGCGCTCGCCGACCAGGACGGCTTCACCCTCTACCTGTTCACCAAGGACTCGAAGAAGCCGTCGAAGGCCACCTGCGACGGCGCGTGCGCCGAGAAGTGGCCGCCGGTGACCGACAACGGCGACGTGCAGGTGACCGGCGTGGACAAGGCACTCGTCGGCAGCGTCGCGCGCGCCGACGGCACCACGCAGGTCACCGTCGGCGGCTGGCCGGTCTACCGGTTCTCGGGCGACACCGACGCCGGGCAGACCAACGGCCACGGTGTGGGCGGCACCTGGTTCGTGATCGAGCCGGCCGGCTGCAAGTCCGCCGCCCCGGTCCAGCAGCAGGCGCCCGCCGGCGGCGGCTACTGATCCCCGAGCTCGCCGCCTGATCTGCCCGGCTACAGGTCTCCCGCGGTGAAGAGCCGGGTGCGCGCAGCCAACGCGCACCCGGCTCGACCTATCTCCGTGCCCCCTTGAGCAGGTTCCCCTCGGTGGACAGGTAGTGGTCGCGGTAGTCGAACCGCCGCGCGTCGCCGAAGATCAGCCAGTAGTACTTCAGCTGCTCCGACCACCAGTACCCCGGGCAGAAGTCCCCGCGCCCCACCGGGTTCGTCGTCACGTCGGTGAGGATCGTGTAGCCGTAGCGGACCTTCGAGGTGCGCTTCATCTGGTCGTAGTGCTTCTTGGCCCGCTGCCGGTAGAGCTCGTCACCGGTCACCAGCCACAGGCTGAACGCCGAGTCGGCGAACTCCGGGCGCAGCTGGTTGCCCTTGCTGGTGGCCGCGAGCGTCGAGTAGTCGATGCCCTCGGGCAGCACCCCGTAGCGGTCCTGCACCACGTTCCACGAGTCGTGGTAGCGCCGGCCGTCGCGCACGTCGCCACCCTCGGCGAGCAGGCCCGCGAAGAACGAGCCCAGCTCGCTCTGCTCGCGGCTCACGATCGCCCCGGTGAACGCGTCCACCTGCGCGAACCACAGCCGCCCACCGACCACTTCGGACTGGTGCGCCAGGATGCCGGCGACGAGCGTGTCGTACCAGGACTTCAGGTCCGGGTCGCCGAGCAGCTTCCAGCCGTCCCACAGGTACTCGTAGTAGGAGTCGGCAGGCGGGCCGACGGTCGCGGTCCTGTTGAGCCACTCGCCGGTCTCCGCGTGCACCGCGTACGGCAGCAGGTCCAGCGGGCTGCGCTTGGCGAAGGTCACCTCGAACGCCCGCTTGGCGGCGGTGACGTACTTCGGGTCGCCGGTCCACCGCGACAGCGCGCCGAGCTCGGTGATGTAGGTGCCGGTCTCGGCGAGGTTGGTCTCCGGCCCGCTCACCGCGCCGGTGCGCAGGTTCGCGTACCGGTAGGGGACCCCGCTCGGCGACTTGGTGAACGCCGGCAGCAGCCGGTCCGCGAGGTCGGCGGCCAGCTCCAGCAGCCGGGGCTCGCCGGTGCAGTGGTATCCGGACAGCAGCCCGCCGACCATCCGGATGTTGGCCTCGAACACCTGGAAGGACGCGTCGATGTCGAACCGGAGGTTGGCCTTGACCCACTCGACGCCCTGCTCGAGCTCGGCGTCGAGCTCCATCAGCCACAGCGTGTCGAGGGCCTCGACGATCGTGAGGCCCACTGGGCGGCCCGGCGCGAAGAACTCCTCGAACCCGCCGCTGACCGGCTTGATCTGGTCGTGCCCGAACGCGCGGGCGACGTAGTGGCGCCAGGCCCACCGGGTCTCGGTGCGCACGTCGTCGGCCACCGGCCGCCAGGACGCGGGTGGCGCGGCCAGGGCCACCGGGGCGGTCACCACCCCGGCCGCACCGAGCCCGGCGGCGGCGCCGAGCAGTTCGAGGAACCTTCTGCGCTGCAGGGATGTACGCATCGAGCACTCCTGACAACCTTGTCGAGGTGAGCTTGCGGTCTAGACCACCTTGCGAAAAGTCCCCAACCACGTCAAGGGTTTGACAACTCCAGCCGCGGCGTAGTCGAATCGCGGGCATCATGACAACGTTGTCCAACCAGCGGCCGCGCAAGGTCCGCCGGGCCACGATGAGCGACGTGGCGCGGCTGGCCGGCGTGTCGATCAAGACGGTGTCGCGGGTGGTCAACGACGAGCCAGGGGTGCACGCGGACACCGCCGAGCGGGTGCTCGCGGCCATCGAGCGGCTGGGCTTCCGGCGCAACGTCGGCGCGCTCAACCTGCGCCGCGGCTCGTCCACCGGCACGATCGGTCTCGTGCTCGAGGACGTGGCCAACCCCTTCTACTCGGGGCTCACCCGGGCCACCGAGGAGGTCGCCCGCCGCTTCGGCCGCCAGGTGCTGACCGGGTCGTCGGACGAGGACCCGGGCCGCGAACGCGAGCTGTCGCTGGAGTTCTGCGCGCGGCGGGTGGACGGGCTGATCGTCGTCCCGGCCGGGGCCCGGCACGGCTACCTGCTGCCGGAGATCGCGTCGGGCACGCCGGTGGTGTTCGTCGACCGCCCGCCCGGTGACGTCCTCGTCGACACCGTGCTGGTGGCCAACGTCGAGGGCGCCGCCACCGCGGTCGCGCACCTGGCCCGGCACGGCCACCGGCGGATCGGCTTCCTCGGCGACGCGCCGGCGATCTACACCGCGGCCGAGCGGCTGCGCGGGTTCCGCGAGGGCTGCACGGCGGCGGGCGTGCGCTACGACGAGCGGCTCGTCGCCATGGCCCCGCCCAGCCCCGCCGGGGTGGCCGAGGCGCTGGCCCGGATACTCGGCGGGCCCGGCCCGGCCACCGCGCTGATCACCGGCAACAACCGGATCACCGTCCTGGCGCTGCGCGCGCTGGCCGGTGTGTCCACCCGGCCGGCGCTGGTCGGCTTCGACGACTTCGAGCTCGCCGACCTGCTCGACCCGCCGGTGAGCGTGGTCGCGCTGGACCCGGCGGTGCTCGGCAAGGCGGCCGCGGAGCTGCTCTTCGCGCGGCTGGACGGCGACGACTCGCCACCCCGCCGGATCGTGCTCCCGGTCCGGCTCGTACCCCGTGGATCCGGAGAGGTTGGCCCGTGACCGACACTGACGCTGCTCTGACCGACGCGGACGGCTTGCGGCCCGTGCGCCTGCCCGCGAACCAGCCCGAGCGGTTCTACCGTGGTGGGGCGGCCATCGCGGCGCTGCGTGGTGAGCACGAGGTGCGCGAGTTCGGCCCGGAGGACTGGGTCGCCTCGTGCACGACCCTGCACGGCCGGCCGGACCTCGGGTTGACGGTGCTGCCGGACGGGGAGCTGCTGCGCGACGCTGTCGCCGAGCACGCCGACAACTGGCTCGGCGCGTCGCACATCGCGCGGTTCGGCACGGACTCGGCGCTGCTGGTGAAGCTCCTCGACGCCGGCCAGCGGCTGCCGGTGCACTGCCACCCGTCCGACGAGTTCGCCGCCGCCCACTTCGGCTCCCGCTACGGCAAGACCGAGGCGTGGATCGTCGTCGGTACGTCCGGCCCGTCCGCGACAGTCCACATCGGATTCGCCAAGGACCTCGACGCCCCCGTCGTGGCCGACTGGGTGGCCCGCCAGGACGCGGCGGCGATGCTCGGCGCGCTCAACGAGGTGACCGTGCGCCCGGGCGACACGGTGTTCGTGCCGGCCGGCGTGCCGCACGCGATCGGCGAGGGCGTGTTCATCGTGGAGCTGCAGCAGCCGACGGACCTGTCGGTGACGCTGGAGTGGCAGGGCTTCCTCGACGACGAGGGTGGCGGCCACCTGGGCATCGGCTTCGACACGGCGCTGGGTTGTGTCGACCTGAGCGGCTGGGGCGGCGAGCGGATGGGCGCCCTCGTGCGGCACCAGGAGGACACGGGCGCGCCGGTGCGCGACCTGTTCGGCGACGCGGCGTCCCGGTTCTTCCGGGCGGAGCGGATCCGTGGTGGCGCGGAGCTGACCCCGTCGTTCGCCGTGCTGGTGGCCATGTCCGGGGCGGGTGTCCTGCACACCGAGCACGCGGGCGATGTGCCGGTGGCCCGCGGCGACACGTTCGTGCTGCCCCACGCCGCGGGCGCGGCGACGGTGTCCGGCGATGTCGTGGCGTTGCGCTGCCAGCCGCCGACGGCTAGCTGAGGCCCATGCGCCCCTCGGTGTTGACGACCCCCCGGTAGATGTGCGGTGCGAAGCGCCCCACGCCCTGGGCGATGAGGGGGATGAACTTGACGTTGCTGCCCAGCGGCATGCGGTAGCCGTTCTGGACGCCCTGGCGTTCCCAGAGGTGGGCCATCTCCGGGTGCCGGCCGGCGAACCCGGGGTCGCCGGGGAAGAGGTCGAGCCGCACGTGCGCGCGCTCGCCCGCGATCTTGTCCGAGGCGGCGCCGGCGAGCTTGTCGCCGACGCTCTGGTTGAACTCCATGGGCCTGTGCTTGGAGATCGACACGGCGGCGAGCTCGGCCCACGGCACCGCCCAGGGCGCGCCCGTGGGGTCGTCCCACCGGATACCGGCGGCCTCGAGGACCAGCCTTCGCGGCCGGAAGACCTTCTTCCGTCCCACGACGACGAACACGACGGGGACGAGGAACAAGCCCCCGATGACGATGGCCGCGATGGCCGCCCCCGCACCCCCGTCGACGGCCCCGATGAGCCCCGAGATGACGGCGATGAGCCCGATCCCCCCGGCCACCGAAGCCCCGATGACCGCCTTCTTGCCATCGGCACCACCCACGTCGATGACGACGGCACCCGGCCCGTAGCCCGGCGCCATGGCTCCCGCCCCCGTCGGCCCGGGCGCCATCGGGTGGCCGGGCGGCGGATAGCCAGGCTGCGGGCCATACCCGGGCGGCCCAGCCGGCGGCCCCGCCTGCGGATACCCCGGCGGTGGCGGCGGGTACCCGCCCGGCGCCCCGTAACCCGGCGCCCCGTAACCCTGTGGCCCACCCTGCGGCGGCCCTCCATACGGCGGCTGAAACGGCGGTCCCCCTGGCGGCATCCCTGGCGGCATCGTCACGGCCCGATGGTAACCACGAGCACCGACGAACTTGACGGCCGTGGCCTCCGGCCCCCCGAGATCCATCCTACGGACGCCCACCGACAAGAACCGGCGGCGAGAGACCGCCCTGTGGACAACCAGAACGTCAGAGGTCAGCGATGAGCAAGTCGGCGGCCGAGTAAGGATCCAACTCCCCCGCGGCGACCTTCGAGGCCAACCCCGCGAGCGCCTCCCCATCCAACCGGGACCGCAGAGAGGCCACCGCGATCGCCTCGATCTCCCGCGCAGCCCGCCGAGCCCGCCGACCCGCCAACTCCCCGTGCGAAACCAACCACTCCCGATGCGCGTCGAGCGCGGCCACGACGTCGGAGACCCCTTCCCCGGCGGATGCCACGGTACGCACGATCGGCTGTCGCCAGGACGAGTGGGAACCCAGCGAGATCATGTGCCGCAGGTCCCGCACGGTCTGCGCGGCGCCGTCCCGATCGGCCTTGTTGACGACGAACACGTCCGCCACCTCGAGGATGCCGGCCTTCGCCGCCTGGACCCCGTCGCCCATCCCCGGAGCCAACAACACGACGGTCGTGTCCGCAAGACCGACGATGTCCACTTCGGACTGTCCAACCCCGACGGTCTCGATCAGCACCACGTCGCAGCCCGCGGCGTCCAGCACGCGCAGCGCCTGCGGGGTCGCGGTGGCGAGCCCGCCGAGGTGACCACGGGTGGCCATCGACCGGATGAACACCGCCGGGTCGGTGGCGTGGTCGTGCATCCGGATCCGGTCACCCAGCAGCGCCCCGCCGGAGAACGGCGACGACGGGTCGATCGCCAGCACACCGACCCGCAGGTCCTGCTCGCGGAACGCCGAGATCAGCACCGACGTGGACGTCGACTTGCCCACCCCGGGCGGCCCGGTGAGCCCCAGCACCCGCGCCCGCCCGACGTACGGCGTCAGCGCCGCCGCCACCGCACGCAGGTGTGGGCTCTCGTCCTCCACGAGCGAGATCAGCCGGGCGACCGCCCGCGGCCGGCCGGCCCGGGCGTCCGAGACGAGCGCCGAGATGTCCACAGAGGACAAGCTAGACCTTGAGCAGCAGGGCGTCGCCCTGCCCGCCCCCGCCGCACAGCGCGGCCGCGCCCAGCCCGCCACCGCGGCGGCGCAGCTCGTAGGCCAGGTGCACGGCCAGCCGCGCCCCGGACGCCCCGATCGGGTGGCCCAGCGCGATCGCGCCGCCGTGGACGTTCACGATGTCCTCGCTGATGCCCAGCTGCCTGGTCGACACGACACCGACGGCGGCGAACGCCTCGTTGATCTCCACCAGGTCGAGGTCGGACACCGACTGCCCGGACTTGGCGAGCGCGGCCTTGATCGCGTTGGCCGGCTGCTCGTGCAGGCTCGCGTCCGGCCCGGCGACCACGCCGTGCGCGCCGATCTCGGCGAGCCACGGCAGGCCCAGCGACCGCGCCTTCTCCTTGCTCATCACGACGACCGCGGCGGCACCGTCGGAGATCTGCGACGCCGAGCCCGCGGTGATCGTGCCGTCCGAGGAGAACGCCGGCCGCAGCTTCGCGAGCCCCTCGGCCGTGGTGTCGCCGCGCACACCCTCGTCGGTGTCGAACACGACCGGGTCGCCCTTGCGCTGCGCGATCGACACCGGCGCCATCTCCTCGGCGAACAGCCCTCCGGAGATCGCCGCCGCGGCGCGCTGGTGCGAGCGGGCGGAGAAGCTGTCCTGCTCCTCGCGGGTGAGCCCGTAGCGGGAGTTGTACTTCTCGGTGGACGCGCCCATGGCCACCTGGTCGAACGCGCAGAACAGGCCGTCGTAGGCCATGTGGTCGATCATCGTCACGTCGCCGTACTTGAAGCCCGAGCGCGACTTCGGCAGCAGGTGCGGCGCCTGGGTCATCGACTCCTGCCCACCGGCCACGACGATCTCGAACTCGCCGGCGCGGATGAGCTGGTCGGCCAGCGCGATGGCGTCGAGGCCGGACAGGCAGACCTTGTTGATGGTCAGCGCGGGCACGTCCATCGGGATGCCGGCGGCGACCGCGGCCTGGCGCGCGGGAATCTGCCCGGCGCCGGCGGTGAGCACCTGCCCCATGATCGTGTACTCCACCTGCTCCGGCGCCACCCCGGCGCGGTCCAGCGCGGCCTTGATGGCGACGCCGCCGAGCTGCGCGCCGGTGAAGTCCTTGAGCGAGCCGAGCAGGCGGCCGATCGGGGTGCGCGCCCCGGCGACGATGACGGAACCGGACACGACAAGCCTCCAGTTGCTAGCGGGCGTTAACTTCGGACCATACCCGGGACCGCGTCCGCCGACACCGCGCGATGTGAGTAGCCGCACAGGCACCGGGCGTGCTCCGGCGTTACGTTGTCAGGCATGGACGAGCTGAAGTCGTACGTCACCGCCGTCGACCATGTGGGCATCGCCGTGCCGGACATGGACGAGGCGATCGCGTTCTACCGCGACGTCCTCGGCTTCGAGCTCACCCACGAGGAGGTCAACGAGGCGCAGGGCGTGCGCGAGGCGATGCTGCACCCGCCGGGCGACGCCGCCGGCACCGCCGTGCAGCTGCTCGCGCCGCTCGGCCCGGACACCACGATCGGCAAGTTCCTGGCCCGCAAGGGGCCCGGCGTGCAGCAGGTGGCCTACCGGGTCTCCGACATCGACGCGGCCAGCGAGGCATTGCGGGCCAAGGGTTTGCGCGTGATGTACGACGAGGCCGCCGCCGGTACCGCGAACAGCCGGACCAACTTCGTGCACCCGAAGGACGCCGGCGGCGTGCTCATTGAGCTAGTGGAGCCGGCGCCGACGGACCGGTGAGCGCGCCGGCGACGAAGTCGACCTCGCGGTCCATGGTCTCGGAGCTCGCGACGTCCTCGGACACGCCGTGCCGGGCCACCGAGTGCCGGTAGCTGACCGCGAGCGCGAGCAGCCCCGAGGCGGTGTCGACCGCGGCCACCGGCAGGCTGCCGGTGCTCGCCGCCATGATCACGGCGCGGACCTGGTCGACCACCGTGCCGAACCGCGCCTGCAGCGCGTCGCGGACGGCGGTGTGCGTGTCGGCCTCCCGCCAGAGCAGGTGGGACAGCAGGTAGGAGGCCCGCATCCGCGCGTCGAGCTCGGCGACGAGCCGGCGCAGGCTGGCCGCGACGTCGCCCGGTACGACCACGCCCGCCGTCTCGATGTGCTCGTCCGGCAGCCGCTCGACGAGCGCACCGAGCAGGTCGGGCTTGCGTTGGAAGTAGTAGTGCACGAGCCCCTTGGGCACTCCGGCCCGCGCCGCGATCTTCGAGGTCGGCGTGGCGTCGAACCCCGACTCGGCGAACAGCTCCTCGGCCGCGGCGAGGATCCGCTCGCGGGCGGACGGGTCGGTCTTCTTCTTCGTCAGTCGCATCGTGCTGCCCCTTCTCGCAAGGCGCGCGGCCCACAACGTAACCCGGGAAGGCCACGCCATGGACCGCGTGCGGTTTACCGAAGGGGTCGGTCAGCCTTGGTTCAGTGCTGTCCGGCCATTCCGCCGCTGGCCCGGTGCGCCGCTTGGGCGACCGGAAGGGCGGCCGCGCCGGCGATGACCGTCAGCGCGCCGATGATCCAAGAGGTCCAGGAGATACCGTTGAACCCGGTGTAGCTCATCACCCAGGGGGAGACGAACATCAACACGCCGAGCACGATCTGGATCCCCTCGCCGTAGACCTGCCCGGGCACGGCCAACGAGGCCAGCCCGTCCAGGGCGACCAGCGCCCCCAGAACGATCATCGTCCACATCGCGGCGTTGTCCGTGTTCGTCCACAAGGGCGACAACAGCGCCACGACACCCAGTACGACCTCCGCCCAGTCATGCGGCCTGGTCCACGGCCGGACAGTTGCGGATGGATTCGTCATCGAGACCACCTCCGTGTGAATGGAGCCTCACCATTGATGATGCGCTTGATTGGCCGGCCGGTCAAACTCTGTTCCGCGTCTGATGGGTCACAATCCGGGCGGCGGCTGGGGCGGCGGCTGAGCGTCGGGGGCGGCGCGTGGAACGGCGTCTGGGTGGGCCGTCCGGGAGGGCGTCCGGGGTGGCGTCCGGGGTGGCGTCTGGGCAGCGTCCGGGTTGTCCACAGGCGGCGCTTCGCGGCGGGCCGGTTTTGTCGGTGCTGGTTCGTAGAATGGATACCGGGGGGCGGAGGCCGCGCCCCCTGCGGCGCGGCTCTTGCCGGCGCCCATCGTTCGGTGCAGTTCTGGGTCGCTGGCACTCGGAGTTCGGCCGGTTCCGGGGTCGCTGGCACTCGGGTTCGGCGGGTTCTTCGGGGTGCGTCCGTGGTGCTTGGGGAACGGCCGGGCCCTTCACCCACGAGCTAGCGCCCTTGGCTCGCTCCGCATCACCACCGGCCCTCAGTGGGTGCTCCTTCGAGTGACCCAGCCCTCAAGTCTGTGGTTCTGTACCGTTACCGGTCGGTAGCGTTGCTGCGCATGCGGAAGATCCTCGATGCGATACTCGCCGGTGACCTGGCCGCGGTCGGCTCGCTGCCCGTTCCCGAGTCGTACCGGGGCGTGACCGTGCACGCCGACGAGGTGGAGATGTTCGCCGGTCAGTCCACTCAGGACAAGGATCCGCGAAAGTCCCTCCACGTCGACGACGTTCCCACGCCTGAGCTCGGGCCGGGCGAGGCGCTCGTCGCCGTCATGGCCAGCGCGGTCAACTACAACACGGTGTGGACGTCGATCTTCGAGCCGATGGACACGTTCGGCTTCCTGCGCCGCTACGGACGGACATCTCCGCTGGCCAAGCGGCACGACCAGCCCTACCACGTCGTCGGCTCCGACCTCGCCGGCGTCGTGCTGCGGACCGGGCCCGGGGTCAACGCCTGGCAGCCCGGCGACGAGGTCGTCGCGCACTGCCTCAACGTCGAGCTCGAGCACCCGGACGGCCACAACGACACGATGCTCGACCCCGAGCAGCGCATCTGGGGCTTCGAGACCAACTTCGGCGGCCTCGCCGAGCTCGCGCTGGTCAAGTCCAACCAGCTGATGCCCAAGCCGGCCCACCTGACCTGGGAGGAAGCGGCCTGCCCGGGCCTGGTCAACTCGACCGCCTACCGCCAGCTCGTCTCCCGCAACGGCGCCGGCATGAAGCAGGGCGACACCGTCCTCGTCTGGGGCGCGTCCGGCGGCCTCGGCTCGTACGCGACGCAGTTCGCGCTCAACGGCGGCGCGACGCCGGTGTGCGTGGTGAGCAGCCCGCAGAAGGCCGAGCTCTGCCGCCGCATGGGCGCGGAGCTGATCATCGACCGCAGCGCCGAGGGCTACAAGTTCTGGAAGGACGAGAACACCCAGGACCCGAAGGAGTGGAAGCGGTTCGGCGCCCGGATCCGCGAGCTCACCGGCGGTGACGACCCGGACATCGTGTTCGAGCACCCCGGCCGGGAGACGTTCGGCGCGAGCGTGTTCGTGGCGAGGCGCGGCGGGACGATCGTGACGTGCGCGTCGACCAGCGGGTTCATGCACCAGTACGACAACCGGTACCTGTGGATGAACCTCAAGCGGATCATCGGCTCGCACTTCGCGAACTACCGCGAGGCGTGGGAGGCGAACCGGTTGATCGCCAAGGCGAAGATCCACCCGACACTGTCCAGTGTGTACCCACTGGAGCAGACCGGGCAGGCCACCAACGACGTGCACCGCAACGTGCACCAGGGCAAGGTCGGCGTGCTGTGCCTTGCGCCCGAGGAAGGTCTCGGCGTGCACGACCACGGGCTGCGGGAGCGCCACCTCGCGGAGATCAACCGTTTCCGCGGCGTGTAAAGGGTCTTTGCCACACACGTCACCTCGCCGGACGGCGCAGGGTAGCGTGGGCGCATGGCGTTAGGTGAGGAGCGCGATCTCGTACCGTTGGGTGCCGGCTTCGACATCACGAAGCGCGGTTACAGCCGCGTGCAGGTGGAGGAGCATCTCGAGCAGCTGGACGGTCAGCTGAAGCTGCTCGCTACCGACCGCAACGCGGCCTCGTCGCAGGCGGCGGAGCTCACCGCGCAGCTCGAGGTGGCTCGCACCACCATCGACGACCTACGCGGTCAGATCGACCGTCTCTCGCTGCCGCCCACCACGATGGCGGGCCTGTCCGAGCGCCTGCAGCGGATGCTCCAGCTCGCGCAGGAAGAGCGCGAGGAGGTCAACGCCAAAGCCCAGGCCGAGGCCGACCACATCCGCTCAAAGGCCGAGGCCGACGCCGCGCAGCTGCGCCAGCAGTACGAGAAGCAGCTGGCCGAGCTCGACGAGCGGCGGGCCGCGATGGAGGCCGAGCACCGCGGGGTCATCGAGAAGGCCACGGCCGAGGCCGCCGACATCACCGCGACCGCCGAGTCCGAGCGCACCCGGCTCGACACCGAGTCCGAGCAGCGCCGGGTCGCGGTCGAGGAGGACTTCGAGATCGCGATGGCGTCGCGGCGCACCGAGTCGATGCGCGCGCTGGCCGAGCAGGAGGCCACGTCCAAGTCGGAGGCCGAGCGCCGGGTGCGCGAGGCCACCGAGGAGGCCAACCGGCGGCGCCACGAGGCGATCACCGAGTCGACCGCCCGCCTGCAGGAGGCGTCGAACGAGGCGCACCGGCGGGTGCGGGTGGCCACCGAGGAGGCCAACCGGCGGATCGGCCATGCCGCGCAGCGGGTCGACGCGCTGCGGAAGCTGCGGACCAAGGTGGCCGAGCAGCTGGCATCGGCCCGCGACCTGGTGGCCGACGCGCACGAGCACCTGGACATGGCCGCGCCGGCGTTCGAGCCGCTGCCCGAGGAGACGGCGGAGGGTTCGGACAAGCCGAGCCCGGCACCCCGCGAGCGCCACCCGATGCCGGGCCCGCCGAAGGAGTCCTGGGAGGCCGGCGGCTCGAACGACGACATCCCGGTCGAGGTGTCCCAGGCCGCGACGAAGCGGATTGCCCGGTAGGCCGCCTGCGCAACCTCCGGCGACCACCAGCAATTCCGGCCGGCGCCTGTGGATGGCTGGCGCCTCCGGCCCCCCGGGTATCAATTCTACGGACCGGCACCGACAATTCCGGCCGCCGCCGGACGGTCTTGTGGACAGGCTGCGTCAGCTGCCCAGGCGTGCGGCCTCCGGCCCCGAAATCAATTCTACCGGCGAGCACCGACAATTCTGGTCCGTGCCGAGGGAGCCTGTGGACAGGTGACCTGAATTGCGTCGGCACGGGCCTCCGGCCCCCGGCATCCATTCTACGAACTGGCACCGACAATTCTGGTCCGTGCCGGGCGAGCCTGTGGACAGGCGCGCTGAACTGCGCTGGAACGCGGCCTCCGGCCCCCGGTATCCATTTTACCGACGGACACCGACAATTTCGGCCGCGGGCGAGCGAGCTTGTGGACAACAGACCTGACCTCCCCAAGGCATGGCCTCCGGCCCCCGGGATCCAGCCTATCGGCTGGCACCGACAGTTTCGGTTGGCGTCGAGCCACCTTGTGGATAGGCGGCCTGAGCCCGCCGGTTGTCCACAGCTGGGTCGTCGGCAGGGGGAATTGTCGGTGGGCGGCACTACGCTGGATTCCGGGGGGCCGGAGGCCGCCTGCCGATTCAACGCGCGGTTGTCCACAGGCTCGATCACACGCGCGCCGGAATTGTCGGTGGGGCGCCGTAAACTTGATACCGGGGGCCGGAGGCGTCTATTCGCCGATGTCCTCGTACCACAGGTCCGGGTGGGCGGCGATGAACTCCGTCATCAGGTCCACACACCGCGGATCCTCGACCAGGGTGATCTCCACGTCGTGCTCGGCCAGCCAGTCGTGCCCGCCATGAAACGTCCGCGCCTCGCCGATGATCACGCGGGGAATCGCGAACTGGCGGACCAGCCCACTGCAGTACCAGCACGGCGACAGCGTCGTCACCATCGCGGTGTCTCGGTAGTGCCGCCGCCGGCCCGCGTTGCGGAAGGCCGCCGTCTCCGCGTGCATCGACGGGTCGTCATCCTGCACGCGACGGTTGTGCCCGCTACCCAGCAGCTCCCCGGCCGGGCCGAACAGCGCCGCACCAATCGGGATCCCGCCCTCGGCCAGCCCGCGCCGGGCCTCGTCGACGGCCACCTCGAGCATCCCCGCCACGTCCATGGCGATCACCCAACCACGTTCTGCGCCCCCGTTGCGGGACACGGTAGGTTTACCGGCGAGTAGATAACGGGAGGCAACATGGCGGCTTACCAAACTGTGGTCGTCGGCACCGACGGCTCGGACTCCTCCTACCTCGCGGTCGATCGTGCCGCACGGATCGCCGCGGACAGTGGCGCGACACTGGTCATCGCGTGCGCCTATCACCCGGCCCGGCCGGACGACGTCACCAAGGCCCAGGACGAGCTCGGGGACGACGTCGCCTACCAGGTCGTCGGCTCGACACCGGCCGAGGACTCCGTGCGCACCGCCACCGAGCGGGCCAAGAAGGCCGGCGCGACGAAGATCGACACGGTCGTCGTGGACGGCGAGCCGGTGCCCACGCTCACCAAGGTGGTCCAGGAACGCTCGGCCGACCTGCTGGTCGTCGGCAACCGCGGGCTCAACACGCTGGCCGGGCGCATCCTCGGCTCCGTGCCCGCCGAGGCCGCCCGCAAGTCGAAGGTCGACGTCCTCATCGTCCACACGACGTGACCGGGCCGCGGGCCGGCGAGCAGGTCGAAGCCCTGCAGAAACGCATCGAGGACATCCTCCTCGGCGGCGCCCGCCAGTACACCCGCACCGAGGTCGCCGAGCGCTCCGGCGTCCCCCTCGAGCGGGCGACCGCACTGTGGCGCGCGCTCGGCTTCGCCACGGCCGCGGACGGCGACGCCGTGTTCACCGAGGGCGACATCCGGGCCCTGCGCATCGCGAACGACCTGATCCAGGCCGGCATCATCGAGCCCGGGGTCGCGATCGCGAGCGCGCGGATGATCGGCCAGCACATGTCGCGGCTCGCAGAGTCGCAGGTCCTGATGCTGCGCGACGTGGTCGCCGCCAACCCCGAGCTCGCCGACGAGCGCCAGCTCGCCCGGCTCGTCGAGCACCTCGCGCCGGACATGGAGCAGCTGCAGGACTTCGTGTGGCGGCGGCACCTCGCGGCGTACTCGGTGCGCAATCTGGTGTCGCCGGACGAGGACATCGACGAGCGCCGGCAGGTCGTCGGGTTCGCGGACATGGTCGGCTTCACGAGCCTCACCCGCCGGTCCACCGAGGCCGAGCTGGTCGCCGTGGTCGACCGGTTCGACGCGCTCGCCGCCGAGGTCGTCGCCGACAACCACGGCCGGATCGTCAAGATGCTCGGCGACGAGGTCCTCTTCGTGGCCGACTCCCCCGCCGAGGGCGCCGAGATCGCGCTCGCCCTGCTCGAGCGCGCCGAGCAGGACCCCGGTGTGCCGTCGCTGCGTGCGGGGCTCGCGCTCGGCCGGGTGCTGAACAGGTTCGGCGACATCTACGGCTCGGTGGTCAACATCGCCAGTCGGCTCACCGGCATCGCCCGCCCCGGCACGGTCCTCATCGACCGCGAGCTGTCCGAGGCCCTGGCCGACAACGAGGCCTACGCGGTCCGTCCGCGCCGGCCCACGTCGGTGCGCGGCTACGCCCGACTGCGCTCGTGGACCCTGCGCCGGGCCGGCGACGAGCCGCCCACGCTGGCCGAGTCCGCGCAGCGTCTGACTGCCGAGCTCCTGGCCCTGGTCGGCGACACCCCCGACGAGGAACCGCACATCCCCCTGGAGCCCGACGACGACCGCCCCCGCCGCTCGAAGCGCCGCCGCCGCTAGGGCCAGCGGGACACGGCCGCGGCGAACTCGGCCGGGATCTCCAGCGGCGCCAGGTGTCCGGCGCCGGCCAACTCCACGACGGTGGACCGCGGCAACGCGCCGGCCATCAGGTCGGCCTCCGCGCGTGGAATCAGCGCGTCCTCCGCGCCCCGCACGATCAGCGCCGGCAGCTCGGCGCCGGCCCCACGCAGCACGTCGAAGGAGTCGGGGCGGCCGGCCATGGCCCGCTGCGCCCACGCCACCGCCGCCGGCTTCTGGCCGGCTATCAGCTCGCGCAGCGTCACCTCGACCTCCGGGCGCTTCTCGAGGGTCGTGCGGCCGAGCAGCGTCGTGAGCATCTCGTCGGCCAGCCAGCCGATGCCGGCGGACTCGGCCCGCGCCGCCATCGCGAAGCGGTTGCGGCGGGCCTCCTCGGTGTCGGCCGACGCCTTCGTGTTGACCAGCACCAACCCGCTCACCCGCGCCGGCGCGACCCGCAGCAGGGCCATCGCCACGTACCCACCCATCGAGCATCCGCCGACGATCGCCCGCTCGATGCCGAGCCGGTCGAGATGGTCGAGCACCGCGGCGGCGGCGAGCCCGAGATCGGGCTCGTCGACCGGCGGCGCGGAGCCGAAACCCGGGAGGTCCGGCGTGATCATCCGCTCGCCGAGCGCCGGCCGGACGCCGTCCCACATCCGCGAGTCCACCGGGAACGCGTGCAGCAGCACGATCGGATCACTCAAGTGCACGTCACCATCCAACACCGCCGGATGACATGATGCGGGGCATGGCCCCAACCGTCCGAGCCGACCTCGCCAACCTCCCGGACTACATCCCCGGGCGCAAGATCCCCGGCGCGATCGTGCTGTCCAGCAACGAGGTCTCCACCCCGACGCCGCCGTCGGTCCTCGCCGCGATGGCCGAGGCGGCTGCCAGCGCCAACCGGTACCCGCAGATGGCCAACGACGACCTGCTGGCCCGGACGTCGGCCTACACCGGCGTGCCCGAGGAGCGGCTCGCGATCGGCTGCGGGTCGGTGAGCCTGTGCCAGCAGTTCGTGCAGGCGATGTGCACGGACGGCCAGGAGGTCGTGTTCGCCTGGCGCTCGTTCGAGGCCTACCCGATCGTCACGCAGATCGCCGGCGCGGTGCCCGTGCGGGTCCCGCTGACCGCCGACTACCGGCACGACCTCGCCGCGATGCTCGCCGCGATCACCGACAACACCCGGCTCGTGTTCATCGCCAACCCGAACAACCCGACCGGCGCCGCGCTGCACACCGCGGAGCTCGAACGCTTCCTCGACGCGGTGCCCGACCACGTGCTCGTCGTGCTGGACGAGGCCTACCGCGAGTTCGTCACCGAACCCGACCTGCCGGACGGGCTGGCGCTGGCCGACCGCCGGGACAACCTGGCCGTGATCCGCACGTTCTCCAAGGCGTACGGCCTGGCCGGCGTGCGGGTCGGCTACTCGGTCGCGCCGCCGGCGATCACGAGTGGGGTGCGCAAGGTCGGCATCCCGTTCTCGGTCTCGCGGGTGGCCCAGGCCGCGGCGATCGCCGCCATGGACACCGCTGACGAGCTGCTGGCCCGGTGCAAGCCGGTCACCGTCGAGCGCGAGCGGGTGCACGCGGCGCTGCTGGACCTGGGCTTCGAGGTGCCCGCGTCGCAGGCCAACTTCGTGTGGCTGCCGCTCGGCGACCGGACGGCCGCGTTCAACGAGCACTGCCTGGAGCAGAAGGTCGTCGTCCGCGCGTTCGTCGGCGAGGGCGCCCGGGTGACGATCGGGCTGCCGGAGGAGAACGACGCGTTCCTCGCGGCAGCCCGCTCGTTCAGCGGCTGACCCGGCGGCGCCGCCCTCACCGCCGACCGCACCGAGCCACCGGCGGCGGTAGTGCCGACGATGGCCCGGCGGAGGCGCAACTCGCGATGCGCTCAGCAGACGAAAACGGGCTGCCGCGGCATGCGCGACAGCCCGCTCGTTCAGCGACTGACCCGCCGCCGGAGGTTGTCCAGGGCGAACGCGCCCGGGCCGAGCACCGCGATCAGCACGAAGATCCAGCTGTACAACGCGGCCGGCTCACCACCGTTGGGGAGCGGCAGCAGCGCGATCGGCTGGTGCACGGTGAAGTAGGCGTAGGCCATCGCGCCCGAGCACAGCAGGGCCGCGGAGCGGGTGAACAGGCCGAGGCCGACGAGCACGCCGGCGACGAGGTGGATCGCGCTCGCCCACCAGCCCGGCCAGACACCGAACGGGACGGCGCCGCCCTGGCCGTCGACGCCACCGAAGGCGCCGAAGAGGCCCTGCAGCCCGTGACAGAAGAACAGGAACGACACGACGACGCGGGTCGCGCCGAGGACGACGGGCTGGAGCTTGGGGGCGGTGGCGGGCTGCTGGGTCGTGGACGTGGTCTCGCGCAGGGTCGCGGTCATTTCGGGGTGTCCTCTCGTGGTTGGTTGCGAGGTCAGGCGGCGGCGAGCCGGGGCTGGGCGGCGTGCGCCCGGGCGCGCTCGGCGAACTGCCGCCGGGCGGTGGCGACGCGCCGCCAGTGCGCGGTGCGCTCCACGGCTCCCGACGCGCTGACGTTGGCCAGCACGTCGGCAGCCCGCGCCGCCGACTCGATCTCGGCGGCCGCCGCGAGGAGCTCGCCGGCATCGATCAGCGAGTACGCGTGCCGCATCTCGGCCTGCGCGGTCGCGTAGATCGCGTACGCGGTCAGGTTGTCCGCGAGCGAACCGAGTGGGTGCGACATCGGCTTCTCCGATCTGTGCCGTCGGGCTTCTTCACTGACACGTCGAACCAGCGACGGCCGGACAGACATCCGGCTTCAAGATTTTTTCGAAAGGCCCGGCTGAGTGCGCTTCGTTGCCGGGCGGCCGGGCCTGAGGCATCCTGAAACGGCAACAACTACAGATCGCGAGCAGCTCCGCTTCTTGCTCGGCCGACACACCGCGACCAGGGGCCGCGATGGCCGGCCGAACCGGCTGGGGGGCCGGTGTCCAAGAAGAGAGGAGCGCCCGCCGTGGGTGACATGGTGCTCGTCGGTGTTGTGGTTGGTGCGGCGTTGGCGCTCCGGGCGTTGGCCGAGGTCGTGGTCATCAGCTGGTCGCTGCGAGCGACGAGAAGGGTCCCTGACGGCAGCCGCCGCGGCGGTCCTTACCTACCAGAACCTGCTCGTCGGGCGGCGCCGGTGCCGGGCGTTCCAGCAGGACTCGTGCCAGTGGCGGCGGTCCGCCACGCCCCCGGTCTCGTCCGCCGGCCACACCACCACGTGTGCGGTGCCCGGGCGGATCTCGTGGTCGCAGCCCGGGCAGCGGTACGTCTTCGCCGTCTGGGTGCCGGACACGCGGCGGACCAGCCAGTCGCCGTCCGCGGCCGACTCGAGCTGCTGCCAGCCGCCGGTCGGAGCGGGCGGCGGCGGCTCCGTGCGGCGGGCGCGCCGGTCCCGGTTACGGCGAGGCACGACTGGTCACGGTAGCGGCAAGGCACAATGGTCTCGTGCCGACCTACGAGTTCCGCTGCCACGACTGCGCCCAGACCTTCGACGTCCAGCGTCCGATGAGCGCCTCCGCCGACCCCGCGCCCTGCCCGGACGGCCACCGCAACACCGTCAAGCTCCTGTCCACCATCGCGCTCACCGGCGCCGCCGGCGGCGAGGGCGCCCGGATGCCCGCGGGCGGCGGGGGCGGCTGCTGCGGCGGCGCATGCGGCTGCGGCTGAGCTAGCGGTAGTCCCGGAAGCCCTTGCCCGTCTTGCGGCCCAGCCGGCCGGCGGTCACGAGGTGCTCCAGCAGCGGCGCCGGCGAGAACCCGGCGTCGCGGAACTCGTAGTACAGCCCGCGCTCGATCGCCAGCGACACGTCCAGCCCCACCACATCGAGCAGCTCGAACGGCCCCATCGGCAGCCCGCAGCCCACCTTCATCGCGGTGTCGATGTCGTCGGCCTCCGCGTAGTGCGCTTCGAGCATCTTCACCGCGTCGTTCAGGTACGGGAACAGCAGCGCGTTCACGATGAACCCGGCCCGGTCCGCGCAGTGCACCGGGTGCTTGCCCACCCGCTGGCACACGGCACGGGCGGTCGCCACCACGTCCTCGGCGGTCGCGATCGTCGACACGATCTCCACCAGCTTCATCACCGGCGCCGGGTTGAAGAAGTGCAGCCCCACCACGTCCGCCGGCCGCGAGGTGGCCGCCGCGCACTCGATCACCGGCAGCGACGACGTCGTGGTCGCCAGGACCGCGCCCGGCTTCACCACCTCGTCCAGCGCGCCGAACACCGCCCGCTTGATCGACAGCTCCTCGGCCACCGCCTCGATCACGAGGTCGCAGTCGGCCAGCTCGTCGAACTCGACCACGCCGCGGATCCGGCCCAGCACCGCCTCACGGTCCTCTTCGGACAGCCGGCCCTTGACCACCTGGCGGTCCAGCGACTTGCGCACCGCCGCCAGCGCCGCGGTGGCCTTGTCCGCCGACCGCGCGCGCAGCACGGTGTCGAAGCCCTTCTTGGCGAACACCTCGACGATGCCGGTGGCCATCGTGCCCGTGCCGACCACGCCGACCCGCTGAACGTCCCGTGTGGACACCTCGGCCGCGGACACCGGGACGGGAGTGAGCACGTCCGGCACCACGGCCGGCGAGTCGAGGCCGTCGTAGCTGTAGAAGCCGCGGCCGGACTTGCGGCCGAGCAGCCCCGCGGTGATCATCTGCCGCAGGATCGGCACCGGCGCGTGCAAGCGGTTGCGCGACTGGCGGTACATCGTCTCGAGGATCTCGTAGGCGGTGTCCAGCCCGATCAGGTCCAGCAGCGCGAGCGGCCCCATCGGGTAGCCGCAGCCGAACCGCATCGCCGCGTCCAGGTCCTCCCGGGTGGCGTAGCGGGACTCGTACATCGACACCGCGTGGTTGAGGTAGCCGAACAGCAGCGCGTTGGCGATGAACCCGGCCCGGTCGCCGATCACCACCGGCTCCTTGCCGAGCGTGCGGGCGAACGCCTCGACGTCGGCGACCACGTCCGGCTCGGTGACCACCGTGCGGACGATCTCCACGAGCTTGAGCACCGGCGCCGGGTTGAAGAAGTGCAGCCCGACGACCTTGCCCGGCCGGCCGGTGTGCACGCCGATCTCGGTGACCGACAGCGAGGACGTGTTCGACGCGAGGATGACCTCCGGCCGGCACACCTCCTCGAGCTCGGTGAACACCTGGGCCTTGAGCTCGAGGCTCTCCGGGATCGCCTCGAGGACGAGGTCCACGTCGGCGAGGTCGGCGAGCGAGGTGGTGTAGCTGATCCGGTCGAGGAGCGCCGCGCGCGCCTCCGCGTCGAGCTTGCCGCCGGACAGGGCCCGCTCGGTGGAGTGCTCGACGTGCTCGCGGGCGCGGTCGATGCAGTCCTGGTCGAGCTCGACCCCGATCACCCGGATGCCCGTGCGGGCCACCACCTCGGCGATCCCGGCACCCATGGTGCCCAGCCCGACCACTCCGACACATCCGAACTCGCGCGCCATCGCTACCTCCGGAGACCGACAAACCGGGTAGGCCGGATGCTACCTGCCAGTAACTAAGCGCGCCGCCCGGTCGTGGCCAGGCTCACGGGGTCGCCGCGAGGTCAGGGTGGCCGGTGAGGCCGCCCGCCTGTGCGACGAGAACAGGGTCGCGCGTCAGGGTTTCGGCAGGGTGGAGATCAACGTCTTCGCGAGCGCCTGGGTGGCGACGCACGGGTCCTCGCCCTTGGCGGGCTTCTGCTTGTCGTAGAACAGGTGGACGATCTCGGCGTCCCCGCTGCCGAACGGCCGGTGGGCGAACTGGAGCTCGCAGCTCGCGACGCCGGAGGCGGTGGCCTTCTGGTAGCCGGTGACGCCGCTGCCGAGGTCGACCGTCTTGGCGTCGCTGGCGCCTGTCTTCGGGTCGAGGCCGACGCGGAACCAGAGGCCGAGGCTGGCGGTGCCGGTGTTCCAGTTGCACCAGTGGAGGTTGTACGGCGAGCCCTCGTCGGCCGTGCCGACCGCGGGGGTGATCGCCGCGCGGTCGAGGGCCTGGCACGGGTCGAGGTCGAGCAGGGTGCCCTTGGCCACGTCGTACTCGGGCGGGTTGGTGCGGATGAGGTCGACGACAGCCGTCATGACGGTGCGGCCGGCCTTGCAGAGGTCCTTGGCGGCGCCGCCGGCCTGGATGACGATGCCGAAGTTGGGCGAGGTGGAGGTGACGACGGTGATGAAGCACGCGTCGCCGGAGTCGAGCTCGCTCTCGAGGGCGGGGAGGCCGCCGATGTTCTGCTGGGCGTCGGTGGCGTTGGTGATGCTGTCGCCGACGGTGAGGGTGATGTTGAGGTCCGAGCCGTCGGGGTCGGCCATGTAGTTGGAGCACTCACCGAAGTCGTTGCGGTTGCTCTTGGCGGGCTTGCCGACGCTGGCGAGGATGTCGTTCGTGAGCAGCTTGCACGGGTCGAGCGTGCGCAGCTTCTCGACGGTGAAGGCCGGGTCGTTGGACCGCGGGGCACCGGTCGCGGTCGCGGTGTTGGCCTGGCCGGCGGGCACGGTGGTGCGCGTGTAGGTGACCTTGGCGGTGTCGACGGTGCCCCCACACGCCGACACGACGACCATGATCGCGACGGCGGTCGCGGCCAGCAGGATTCCCCTCACAGGTGCACCGTATCGAGTAGACGCCGGTGACGTGCGGCGAACCTACCTGTTCCGTCTCTCGAGGGCCTCGGCCGCGTGGTGGCGGACGAGCCGGTCG
>NZ_DASWSJ010000230.1:0-43414 GCF_036402745.1 Actinophytocola sp.
CCGTGTTCACCTTCACCCCCTGCCTCGGAAGGTGCTCCATGAGGTTGAACCGCCTCCTGCCCGTCGCCGTGCCCGTGCGAGGCCGGCACACCATGCGCATCGTCAACCGCAGCACGAGAGTGGGCATGATCGACGCGTTCCTCATCACCGCCTGACCCTCAGAGGAGGCCGACCGCCGGGTACCGAGCGGTCGGCGGATCCCGAGCACTTCGGGGGAAGTACCCGCTCGCAGCCCGCTGGTCCCTGCCAGTCACTGATCCGATCAAGGGGTGACCCATGTACCGAGGAACCTTGTCCGTCCTGTGTGGCGTCGCGTTGCTCGCCGCCGGCGCTCTGTCCGTTGGTCCGGGCAACGACGTTCGCGCGGATGTCGTTGCCGCGGCTGATGCCGAGCTGATTGCCGCGGCGGGTGCCACGACACCTTTTGTGACCGTGGAAGCCGAATCCGGGACGCTCGGCGGCGCCGCGCGCCGACGCTCCATCAGTCCGGGCGCGCCGGCACCGACCGCCGCCACCCTGGAGACCGAGGCCTCGGGCTACGCGCTGGTCGAGCTGAAGGCCAACGGTGACTCGGTGACCATCCCGAGCAACTCGGGCAGGACCACCAACGCTCTCGTGGTCCGCGCCTCGATCCCGGACGCGCCGACGGGCGGCGGCATCACAGCGACGCTGAACCTGTACGTGAACAACGTGTTCCGCCAGGCGATCACGCTGAGCTCCCGCCAGGCATGGAACTACCGAGGCGCGACCACCAACCCGGACGACCCTCGCGCGGGCGGCATTCCCTACCGCTTCTACAACGAGTTCCCCGTCTGGGTCGCGGGTGCGCCCATCGGCACGGCCAGCACCATCAAGCTCCAGAAGGACGCGGCCAACACGGCGGCCGTCTACCACGTCGATTCCGTTGATCTGGAAAACGTCGGGGCAGCGCTGGCCCAACCGGCCAACTCGATCTCCGTCATCAGCAACGGCGCGGATCCGAACTTCGGGAAAGATTCGACGGTCGCCATCCAGAACACGGTGAACGCCGCCCGCTCACAGGGAAAGTCGGTGTGGATCCCGCGGGGCACCTATCTGACGAACAGCCTGGTTCCCACGCCGTTGGACTTCACCGGGGTGAAGGTGCAGGGCGCCGGTATGTGGTACACCACCATCTACCGCAAGGTCCCGCTGCCGGCCAACTCCTGGCGCTCGCAGATCACGGTGGGCTCGGGCACCACACTGACAGACCTGCAGATCGACACCAACGCCATCTGGCGGGGAGTCGGCGGCACCGGCGGTTCGGACTACGGAATCAACGCCGGCGGTGCCGGCGGCTGGCTCATCGACCGGATCTGGACGCGACACATCGACGCGAACTGGCTGTCGGGCACCAACGGCACCGTGCAGAACAGCCGGGCCGTGGACACCTACGGCGACGGTTTCAACATCAACAACGGCAACACCCCGAACCCGGACAAGCTCGGCCGCAACATCACCGTCCGCAACAACTTCGCCAGGAACACCGGTGACGACTCCTTCGCCACCTACTCCGACGCCGGCGCCAGCGGCACCAACGGCCAGGTGAACGGCGCGAAGATCCTCAACAACACCGCGATCGCACCCTGGTGGGCCAACGGCATCCGGATCGCCGGCGGGCAGAACGTCGAGGTACGGGACAACCTGGTGAACAGCGTGTCATCGAACAACGCCATGGACATCAGCGTGTACGGCGACACGGGACACCCCCTGGAATCCGCCACGGTCAGCGGAAACGTCCTCCTCGGCGGTGGCGGCTGGAACGGCATCCGCAGCGGTGTGCACATCGGTTCCCCCGGCAGCACCTCGCTGTTCCCGAACGCCTACACGAACGTCACCATGACCAACAACATCCTGCGCGGCTCCCTCCGCGCCGGCCTCCACATCGACCGAACACGCATCAGGGTCACGCTGACGAACAACACGATCGACCATCCCGCCAAGCAGGGAATCTGGATCCCCACCGGAGTCACCGGAACCGGGACCTTCACCGGTAACACCGTGCAGAACCTGCTCCCCGGCCAGATCGCCACACAGAACGACTCACCGACCACGTTCACGATCACCGGCTGAAAGTACCCGGCCTGACGCACAGTTCAGCTCGCGGTCGAGCCTGCGCTCCAGTTTGTCCCGCGCACGCTCGACCGCGGCGCGGGCGGTGTGATCCCGGTCGTCCTGGAGCTCCGCCCGCACGCGCGGGAGCCGGAATGCCGCGGTCACCGCCGGTTCGCCGTCGGCCTCCCGCCGGGCTTCGCCGGGCGCACGCCGTTATCCAGCAGGCGCACCACGGCGGCGTTCGTCTGCTCGACCGAACGCCCGCCGTGTGCCAGCAGGTCGTGGGCGGCGTGAAGCATGCTCTGGATCAACGCGGTGGTCGCGTCGACATCCAGGCTGTCGCCGAAGCTTCCGTCGGCGCGGCCGTTGCCGAGGATCTCGGCGAGCAGTGTTCTCGGCCCGGCAAGGTGTTCGCCGAGTTTCTCACCCACCCGCGGGGACACCGCGCCGGTCTCCATCGCCGCGGCCGCCGACCGATGGTCATCCTCAGCGACGTAGTTGACGTGCTCCCGGACGTAGCACTCGAGCTTGCGCCATGCGGTGGGCTCCCGCTCCACCGCCGAAGCGAGCCGGCGATGGAACTCCTTGGCCTGCGCCACCAGGTAGTAGGTGATGGCGGCCTCAACGTCCGGGAAGTAGTTGTACAGGGTCGCCCTGGACACGCCGGCCGTGGTGGCGAGCCGGCTCATGGTCACCGCGGCCAGGCCCTGTGCCGCAGCTTGTTCCATGGCCGTACGGCCGATGTGCAGCGCTTGACGCTCCTTGTGATCGGTCACGGTGTTGGTCCATGTCGATGACGCCACTGACCCCTCATTTCGACAAACTGTCTAATCAGTTGGACATAGTGTCTTGACTCTGGTCGAACTGTAACCCAGACTACCGCCATGCAACCCCTCCCCGACCTAGGCAACGACGCACGGATCGTCGTGTCCGGCCTGACCAAGACATTCGGCCGCAAAGCCGCCGTGGACGACCTGAGCTTCACCGTCGACCCCGGCCAGGTCACCGGATTCCTCGGCCCCAACGGCGCGGGAAAGACCACCACCCTGCGCATGCTCCTGGGACTGATCACGCCGTCACACGGAACCGCCACCATCGCCGGACGCCGCTACGCCGAGCTCGCAACCCCCAGCCGCGCAGTCGGCGCCATGCTCGAGGCGACGGGCTTCCACCCCGGCCGCACGGGTAGGGACCACCTGCGCACCTACGCCCCGGCGGCCGGTGTCGACGACCACCGTGTCGACGAGGTACTCGACCTCGTCGAGCTCACCGACGCCAGCAGGCAGAAGGTGCGCGGCTACTCCCTCGGCATGCGCCAGCGTCTCGGCCTGGCCGGCGCGCTGCTCGCCGACCCGGCCGTGCTCATCTGCGACGAACCCGCCAACGGGCTCGACCCCGATGGCATCCGCTGGCTGCGCGACGTGCTGCGGACCTACGCCGACCGTGGCCGCGCGGTCCTCGTCTCCAGTCACCTCCTCGCCGAGATGCAGAACATCGCCGACGCCGTGGTCATCCTGAACCGGGGCCGACTCGTCGAGTCCGGGCTCGTCAGCGACCTGGCGCACGCGGCGGGCGAGTCCGTGCACGCCCGCTGCGCCGACCCCGACGCGCTGATCGCCACCCTGCCGGCAACCGCGAACACCCAGCTGCGCCCACCCGACCGCGTCGAGATCCGCGGCGTGCCGGCCGACGTCGTCGCCAACCGCGCCGCGACCGCCGGCCTCACCCTCACCGAGCTGCGGACCGAGAGGTTCGACCTCGAGCGGCTGTACTTCTCGCTCACCGCGCCAGGCCGGAAACCGGACTCCCCACTCCCCGATGCCGAATCCTCAGGAGTCAGCCAATGAAGACCCTCGCGATCGTCGACGGCCCCGGAGCACTCGCACCGAGCGAACTGGGCACCGCACTCCGCGTCGAAGTCCGCAAGTTGGTCACCACGCGGGCATGGCTCGTGCTCGGTGCGCTGTCCATCATCGTCGGAGCCGTCATCGCCGCCCTCAGCGTCGCCGGCGCCGAGCCACGGGACATGACCGCGACCGACGTCCTCACCGGAGCGCTCACCGGCGCCGTCCAAACGAGCTACCTGCTCACCGCCGTAGCCGGGATCGCCTGCGTCGCGGGCGAATACCGGCACCGCACCGCCACCGCCACCTACCTCGCCGTGCCCCGCCGGGCCACCGTGATCACCGCGAAACTCCTCACCCTGCTCGGCTACGGGTTCGTCGTCGGGGTCCTGGTAATGGCGGTCTGCACCGCCATCGCCGCACCGTGGCTCGCGCAGCGGGGTTTCCTGCACGGCCAGCTCGGGGCCGCCGGAGTCACTCGCGCGGTGGTCGGCGGGATCGCCGCCATCGCCGTCGTCACCGCCCTGGGCGTCGGCCTCGGCGCCCTGCTCCGCAGCCAGGTGGCCGCCGCGGCCGGCCTGATGATCTACCTGTTCGCGTTGGAACCGATCATCAACACCATCGACGCCACCCGCGGCCTGTTCCCCTACCTTCCCGGCGGCGCCGTCCAGGCCCTCACCTTCAGCGGGGGCCACGCCTTCGGCGCGCCCGACGGCGCGAACCTGCTCAACGCATGGCAAGGCGGACTCCTGATCACCGCCTACGCCGTAGCGCTGACCGCCGTCGCGGTCCGCACCGCGATCAAGCGCGACATCACCTGATCACCGGATCTACGGCGCGGTGAAGGAACCAGCACGAATCGGGCCCGTCGTCACGGGGACCGGCACACCCGGCGCCTGCATGGTCACGACTAACGCCAGCGTCGTGCCGCCGGCTCGCCGGCCGGGCCGGACGGCGTGAAAGACACGGGCAGGCTGGCGGGGCAGCGCGTCCATGGGGACGGCATGAGCTCGATCTCGTCGGCGGGGATCGCCAAGGTCACGCCGTGGAGCCGGTGCAGCGCGGTGTCGACCGCTATCTGGGTGATCATGCGCCCGGCACGCTGGGCCGGGCAGGCGTGCGGTCCGGCACTCCACGCGAGATGTGAGCGGTTGCCGACCTCCAGCCACGGGTCGTCCGTGTGTACCCGGGAATCAGCGTTGGCCGCGGCCAGACCGAGGACCAACGCGTCCCCGCGCTGGATCGGCATGCCCGCCAGCTCGCAGTCCACCAGCGCGTACCTGGCCGGCATGTTGGTCACCGGCGGATCGCGCCACAGCACCTCGTCGAGCGCGTCGTCCAGGCCGAGCCGGCCACCGCGCAGCCGGCCGCCGAACCGGTGGTCGGCGAGCATGAGTCGCAGGGTTTGCGCGATCCAGCTCATGGTCGCCTCGTAGGCGGCGGAGATCGTCATCACCATCGCCTGCTGGACCTCGTAGTCCGTGTGCAGGTTGGCGTGCCGCAGGAACGCCGTGGTGAGGTCGTCCATCGGCTCGGCCCGCCGTGCGGCTATGGCTCCGGTCAGGATGCGTTCGATGTCCTGTGCCGGCGCCTGGGAGTCGGCGGCCGAGCTGACCAGCGCGATCACCGCCGCGCGCAGTCGGTGGCCCTCCTCCACCCCGATGCCGAACAGCCCGGCCACGGTCAGCATCGGCACGACCGCGGCGTAGTCGGACACCAGATCGGCCTCGCCCCGGCCGGAAAGCTCGTCGATCAGATTCGCGCACGTGGCCCGGACGAACCGGCTCATTCGGTGCTCGTCAAGGGCGGCGAGGCCGTCGTCCACCGGCGCGCGGAGCCTGCGGTGCTCCTCACCGTCGGCGAAGTAGGCGTTGTCCCGCGGGAACATCATGGGGCCGAGCCCGGAGTCGGCAGGTACGGCGCCCTCGGCGAACAGGCGCCAGTTGTTGGGATCGCGGGAGAACAGCCGCTCATTGCGTACCACTTGGCACAGCTCGTGGTGACCCATGATCAGCCAGCCGTGGATGCCCGGCTCGAGCTCGACCGGGGCCACCTCACCCCACCGCTCCCGCAGCTGCCCGTAGACCGCCTGCGGATCAGCGCAGTTCGTCGTGGCGAACAGCGGCATAAGACCAGTCAGGTCGGACAGCGGGCGACGGTGCGGAGGTTGCATCAGGCCAGCGCTTTCCGAGAGACGACAAACCGAAAGCGAGGCTATCCCAATGGTCAAGTATTCCGGAATGCCCATGACCACAATGGGCCACAACAGGCCGGCTACCTGGACAGCAGTACGTGAAGGGCATCGGTGCCATGCTGGACGAACCCACGTGCACCGTAATGGAAACTCGGCGGGCGGTCCGGGTCGAGCCGCAGGTCGGGGCAGGCATCCAGCAGAGCGGCGAGCGCCGCCCGGACCTCGATCATGGCGAGGGGCGCGCCGACGCAGTAGTGCGGACCGAGCCCGAACCCCAGGTGGCTCGCGCCCCGGCCGAGGTCGAACCGCTCGGGAGCGGCGTGGGCATCGGGGTCGAAATGCGCGGCGGCGATGCAGAGGAACACCATGCTGCCCGCCTCGAGTCGCGTGCCGGCGAACTCCACGTCCCGCCGCACCAGCCGGTAAAGGCCGGCGGACGGGTTCGCCCACCGGAACGCCTCGTCGACCGCCGCGTCGATCAGCGAATGGTCAGCCCGCACGGCGGCCAGCGCGTCGGGGTTGAGCAACAGCGAGGCGACCGTCGCGGACAGCATCTGGATCGTGGTCTCGAACCCGCCGAGCAGCAGGCTCACCACCGCCGTCGAGCACGCCTCGACCGAGAACCCGCCCTCGGTCAGGTGCGCCCGGATGATCTCCCCGAGCAGGTTGTCGCTGGGGTTCACCCGCTCGCGCTCGACCAGCGCGCCGGTGTACTCGCTGAGCTCGGCGTACGCCTTCTCGCCGGGCCCGACCAACTCGTCGTTCATCGGCGACCCGATCCACGTGACGATGGCGCGAACCCAGTTCAGCCCCTGGTCGCCGAGCTCGTTCGGAACGCCGAGCAGATCGAGGAAGACCGCCATCGGGAACCCGACCAGCACGTCCTCGACCAGTTCGGTGCGAGCCTGGCCAGCCAGCGCGCCGAACACGCGGTCCGCGATCGGCGTGACGCGGGTGGCGTACCGCGCGCTGGCCACCGGGCTGAAGAACCGGTTGTGGATGCGGCGCTGCCGGGCGTGCTCCGGGCCATTGTGGGCGATCATCGCCATGGCCATCGGGCCAACGCCGTAGAACTCGGTGCTGAACGTGGTGCTGTCGCGCATGGCGACGGAGACATCCCGGTGGCGCAACACCAACGGTGCGGCCATCAACTCGTCGTACACAACAGGTTGGTCGCGCCCGATGGCGGCAAGTGTCCGCCCGATCGTCGATGGCGACTCGGATCTGACGAGGAATGCGCTATCCGCACGATTGATCATGGCCGCCCCTCGGTCACACGCATCATGAACCCACTACAGCCCGGTGCCCCACCCCGACGTCAACCGTCCCGTTCGGGTATCAGCCGATCGGAGCAGCATCGCGCCGACGACCGACTACGGCGTAGCGCAGAGTAGCAAGCAAGATCACGACGTCGGCGACGTCGGTGGGTCGAGCGGATTCGGGCGGCTGAGGCGCCCGCTACCTGCCGTAGCCGAGTTCCTCGGTTGCCGTGGACCAGAGCTGGTTCTCGCCGCGCACCGCGTCCGGGTCCACCGCGCGGATGGCCTCCAACGCCCGCTCGCCGTTCGCCTCCAGCGCCTCGTCGTCGTCCTCGTCGATCGACTCGGCCTCGTCGCACGCCGCCTCGAAGGTCTGAGCCGACGCGACGAACCGGTCCAGCGACCGGTTGACCAGATCCGGGTCTTCGCCCACGGCCAGGGCCAGCACCTCGCCGGTGTCCCGGTCCAGCACCAGCCGCGCGATCTCCGGGTCCTCGACGAGAACCGCGAACTTGTGTCCATTGTGGACATGGCTGGGGTAGGGTGCCTGCTGCCACTCGCCTTCGAAGATCGTCCGCCGCCCGGCGACCTTGGCGAGAGCATCGGTGATCTGCTGATCGGTGATCATGCCGCACAGTATGTAGCGTCCACCCGGCCGGTTCTGATCGTCATTGCTCAGCCGCGCATCGTCACTGCTCAGGCGTGCATCACCTCGGCCCGGTCGGAGTGACTGTCCCAACGTTTCGCGGCGTCGGCCAGGCATGCGTGCTGCACTGTGGTGAGTCCGCGGTCCGCACGCCCAGGAAGTCCTCCATGACACCGTCGCCCGCTCCGTCCAGTGCCGCGCCGCCGACCGGGGGACGCCCGTTCGCGGTCGCTGTGCTGGCTCTCGCCGTCGGCGGGTTCACGATCGGCACGACCGAGTTCGTCACCATGGGCCTGCTGCCGCGGATCGCCGACGGGATCGACGTGTCCGAGCCGACGGCCGGCCATGTGATCTCGGCCTATGCCCTCGGCGTCGTGGTCGGGGTGCCGATCCTGTCCTTCTTCGCCGCCCGGTTGCCGCGACGTGGGCTGCTGGTCGCGCTCATGGCCGCGTACGGCGTGTTCAACCTGGTCAGCGCCGCAGCGTCGTCCTACGGCCTGCTCGTCGCGGCCCGCTTCTTCGACGGGCTGCCGCACGGCGCGTACTTCGGTGTCGCCAGCCTGGTGGCCGCGAGCCTGGCCGCGCCCGAACGGCGCGGCCGGGCCATCGCCAGCGTGATGCTGGGACTCTCGGTCGCGAACGTGGTCGGTGTCCCCGCCGCCACCTGGGTGGGGCAGCACCTCGGGTGGCGGGCGGCGTACGTGCTGACCGCGGGCCTGGCACTGCTGACCGTCGTCCTCGTCCTCACGTTCGTGCCGTCGGTGGCGGGCGACAAGAACCTGAACGGCCGCCGCGAGGCGCGCGAGTTCTTCAGCCGCAAGCAGGTCTGGCTCACGATGGCCGCCGGTGCCGTCGGGTTCGGTGGCCTGTTCGCGGTGTACTCCTACATCGCCACCACCGTCAGCGATGTCGGCGGGCTGAACGAGGGCACGGTGCCGCTCTTCCTGCTGGCGCTCGGCCTCGGCATGACGTTCGGTACCTGGCTGGGCGGAGAGCTGGCCGACTGGTCGGTGTTCAGGTCGCTCCTGTGGTCGAGCATCGCCTCCGCGGCCGTCATGATCGTCTTCTGGGCGGTCGCGCCGTACGGCTGGTGGCTGCTGCCCGTGGTCTTCCTGACCACCGCGATCGGCTCGGTCACGGTGACCAACCTGCAGCTGCGGCTGATGGACGTCGCGGGCAACGCCATCACGCTGGGCGCGGCGATGAACCACGCGGCGCTGAACGTCGCCAACGCGCTGGGCGCTTGGCTGGGCGGAATCGTCATCGCCGCCGGTTACGGCTACCGCGCGCCGGCCTTGGTGGGAGCGGCTCTGTCCTCGGCGGGCGTGGTGATCCTGCTGTGGTCCGCCGCCGCCGACCGCCGTACCGCCGACGGCCCGCCTTCCGTCGACGCCCACCGGCTCGATCCGGCGGACGCCCGACCCTGACCGCTCACCCGGCGGTCAGCCGCGGGTTCGCTGGCGTGCGGCGAGACGGGCGGCGAGCAACAGCGGGAGTGCGGCCGCGATGCCGGTGAGCACGAGCAGGGTCACCGACAGCGTGCTCGCGTAGCCGAGTTCGCCGTACTCGAACGCCCGGCGGTAGATCAGCAGGGGCGCTGTGAGCGTCGCGTTCGCCGGGCCGCCGCCGGTCAGGAGCAGTGCCGGCACGAACGCGTTCTGCACGACGACGACCACGTCCCGTACCGCGAGGACGAGCACGATGGGCGCCATGAGCGGCAACGTCACGCGGGTCATCGCGAACCAGGCGGAGCCGCCCTCGACCTCGATCGCCTCGTGGAGCCGCGGCGGGATCGCGATGCGCGCGGCGAGGGCGACCACGAACGCCTCCCCCACCTGGAACGCCATGACGAGCACCAGCCCGAGCCGCGCTCCCCACGGCGTCGTGAGGAACCCGGGGTCCGGGATGCCGAGCACCCCGAGCAACGCCGGCAGCGGTCCGTAGAGCGGGTTGAGGATCCACAGCCACAGCAGCGCCCACGCCGCGTCCGGGATGGCCGACGGCAGATATGCCGCGGCCCGGCCGACCGCCGTCCGCGCGCCGCGGCGTCGGGCCAGGAGGAGCGCCGCACCGACCGCGAGTGACAGCCGGAGCGGCACGACGACCGCGGCGACGAGCGCACTGACGCCGACGGCGGCCCAGAAAGTGTCGTCGCCGGCAACACGCGCGAGGTTGTCGGCGCCGGTGAACTCCGGTGCCCGGAAGCCGAAGTAGTCGGTGAACGCGAGCGCGGCAGCCAGCGCGAGCGGGACCAGGACGAGGAGGACCGACCCCACGAGATAGGGGATCGCGAGCGGCCGTCTCCTCACCGGCGTTCTCCCGTCGCGGCGTCGAAACGGTGCTCGTCCTGGGGTCGCCACGTCACGGTCACCCGCTCCCCGGCGTGCGGAGCGCCGGCCCACGGCAGCCGTGCGAGCAGGTCACCGGCGGCGCCGTCGGGCCGTACCCGGACGAGGCACTCCTCCCCCGCCGGCTCGACCGCGGCCACCGACCCGGCTCGGTCCCCGTCCTCGGCGCGACTCACTCGCACCCGTTCGGGCCGCACCCCTACGACGAACCCGTCGACAGCCGGTAGGAGGTTCATCGGCAGCGGGCCGAAGATGCGGGCCACCGCCGTCGTCGCGGGCCGTGCGTAGACCTCCGCCGGGGTGTCGCACTGGAGCACCCGACCAGCGGCCATGACCGCGACCCGGTCCCCCATCGCCATCGCCTCGGCCTGGTCGTGGGTGACGTGCACCATCGGCACGCCCAGCGCTCGCTGCACCGCCCGGATCGCACCGCGCATCCGCAGCCGCAGCTCGGTGTCGACGGAGGCGAGCGGCTCGTCGAGCAGGCAGACCGTGGGAGAGCGGATCATGGCGCGGGCGAGCGCCACCCGCTGCCGCTCCCCACCGCTCAGCTCGCCCGGCATCCGCGCCAGGAGGTGCTCGATGTCGAGGCTGCGGGCCACCTCGCGGACACGGGTCTCGACCGTGCGCCGCCCGGCCCCTCTGGCCCGTTCCCCGATCCCGATGTTCGCGGCGACACCGAGATGGGGAAAGAGCGCGGCCTCCTGAAACACCATGGCGACGTCCCGCCGGCCGGCCGGCACGGCGGTGACGTCCCGATCGTCGATGACGACGCGCCCCGCGTCGAGCGCCTCCAATCCGGCGACCGCACGCAGCAGCGTCGACTTGCCCGACCCGGACGGCCCGACGATGACGAGCAGCTCGCCGGGCTTCGCTTCGAGGTCCACCCCGTCGAGGGCCACGACGCGCGTCCCCCGGTGTGCTCGGAAGTGCTTGTGCGCGCCTTCGATCCGAAGACTCATCCGCGCAGCAACGGATCGGCCTGCTGCTGGATCTCCGCGAGGACCTCGTCGAGCGGGACGCCGTCCTCGAAGGCCCGCCGCAGCTGGGTGCCGATCACGTCCTCGACCTCCGGCCACGACGGCGTCACCGGCGTGTGCCGCAGGTACGGAATGGCGTCGAGGAACACCTGCGACGACGCGGGGGCCCGGGCCGGGCTGAGGAACGCGGGCGACGTCGCGACCGAGCGCAGCGACGGCACGGTGCGCCCGCCGAGCGCGGTGAGCGTCTGGCCCTGCCGCCCCACGGCGTAGGCGACGAACTTCGCCGCTGCCGCCCTGTTCTCGGAGCTGCTCGCGATGCAGTAGGCGTCGGAGTGCAGCACCGCCGCCGGCTCGCCCATGACCGGCAGGGCGGCGACGTCGAAGTCGAGGCCTCGCTGTTCCCGCAGCGCGGGCACCTCGACGCGCGAGCTCAGGAACATCGCCAGCTTTCCGGTCATGAACTGTTCCGGCAGTCCTTGCGCGGCAAGCTGTTCCTTGCTCGGTGTCGCGCCGGTGCCGATGAGGTCGGCGACGGCCTGGAGCGCGGCGCGGGCACCGGGCTCGTGGAGGGTCGTGCGGGTCGGCTTCTCGTCGTCGTCGACGATCGCGCCGCCGCTGCTCCAGACGAACGGCGCCATCCGGGTGATCGACGCGTCGATGCCGACTCCCCTGACCCCGCCGGTCGTCAGGGCCCGGGCCGTCGTCACGAAGTCGTGCCAGGTCCAGCCTGCCTTCGGCGCGGGAACGCCGGCCTGCGCGAACAGTCCGCGGTTCCAGTAGACGACGAGGGAGGAGATGTTCTGCGGCATGCACTGCAGCGCACCGTCGTAGGTGAACGCGCGCAGCGGTTCTTCGTAGTAGTCGGCCGTGTCGAGCCCCTCCCGTGCGAGCAGTGGACCGATGGGGTGCACGGCGCCGCGCCGCACGAACGGGGCGTACTCGCGGTAGTTGATTCCGAACACGTCTGGCGCGTCGCCGGACGCGAAGGCGGTGGAGAGCCGGGTGAGGTGGTCCTCGCGGCCCACCGTGACGAGTTCGACCTCGCCGCCCCCGGCCTCCTGGTACGCCGTGACGAGGCTCCGGTAGACCGCCGCCTCCTCCGGCTCGGCCCTGATCTGCACGGTGATCGGCGCCGTCGCATTGCCCGCGTCTGGTCCGCTGGCACAGGCGCTCAGGGCGAGGAGCACCGGGATCGCGAGCACGGCAGGTCTCAGTGCGCGGAGCTTGCGGGGCGTTCCGGCGCCGCGGAGCGGGTGAGGGGGTGTCATGCACGCTCCACCGAGGAGAAGAAGGATCGTTGGGCGATGCCGAACGCGAGCAACGCGGGTGCTGACACGAGGACCGCGGCGGCGAGGTAGATCGGGTACAGCGCGGCCTCCAGCTCACCGAGACTCCGCAGGCCCAGCGCCACCGGCCAGTTGCCCGGCGACGACACGAGGGTCAGCGGATCCATGAACGTGGACCAGTAGTACAGGCCGGACAGTGCCGCCACGGCGACCGCCGCGGGGCGGGCCAGCGGAAGCGCGACCCGGCGCCACACGGCATACGGGCTCAGACCCTCGAGCGTGGCGGCCTCGAGCAACGACGCCGGGATGCGCGAGTAGGCAAGCGCGAACAACAACACGTAGAACGGTGTCGTGCCGGCGAGCGCGAGCAGGGCGACCGTGAGCGGGGTGTCCGCGAGGCCGACACCGCGCAACAGCACGACTCTCGGCACCCACAGCGCGGCGGCGGGCACGAGCAGCATGAGCACCGAGACGCCGATGAGCCAACGGCGCGGCCGGCCGCGAGCGGTGACGATCGCGAGACCGGCCATCGACGTGACGACGACGGTGACCGGGACCGCGACGACGACGAGCAGCAGGGAGTTCAGCATGAGCCGAGCCAGCGGCACGAACCGCGGCACGGTCGCGTAGTTCGCCCACTCGGCGGGGTCGGGCCACAGGTCGAGTCCGTTGGGGGGCGGCTGCAGCGGGCGCTGCAGGGAGCCGAGCACCAGCACGACGAGCGGCGCGAGGAACCCGGCGGACAGCGCGATCACCCCGACGGTCCACCAGGTGGTGGTCCGTCGGGGTGATCGGGTGCTGTCCTGCCGGGCCAGCGCTGCGCCTGTCTCAGTCCGCGTCGGCGAGCGAGGTCGTCCAGACGCCGCGCCCGTAGGTCGCGGCGTACAGCGTGTCGCTGCCGGCGGGCAGGTCGATGTCGTTGATGGGCACCAGCGGCAGGTTCGCGCCCACCTTGACCCACGTCTTCCCGAGGTTGGTCGTGCGGAACACGCCGACGTCGGTGGCGATGAAGAGCCAGTTCTTCTTCGACGGGTGGCGGATGACATCGTTGATGGGCGCCTGCGGGATGCGCTTGCCGGTGATGTCGCTCCATGCCTTGCCACCGTCGCGGGTCATGACGAGGTGCGGGTACGTGTCACCGGAGCGCCAGCCCGAGAAGCTGGCCCACGCGACGTCCGGGTCCTGCGGGTCGACGGTGACGCGGGTGACCCAGCGGCCAGGGAAGACCGGGCTCTGCAGCTTCTCCCAGGTCACCTGGTCGGGCGCGGCCATCGCGTTGCGGCTGACCCACATCAGGCCGCTGTCGGTGCCGGCGTAGACGAGGTTGGGGTCGGCCGGCGTCGTGCCGATCGCCGTGACGGTGCCGAAACCGGGAGCGCGGGGCTCGGTGCCCTCGGTGAGGTCCGGGCTGATCCGCTGCCACCCGCGCTGTCCGGCGTCGGTGTTGATCCGGTTGACGAACTCGCTGCCACCGAACAGGATCCGCGGGTCGGCGGCGAACTCGAGCGGAGCCACCCAGTTCTTGCGCGCGCCGGGAATCGTCATGGTGAAGCCGACGCCGTCCACGAAGCCTCGGCAGCCACCGTTCTGCGAGCAGCCGTAGTACTTCCGGTCATTCGACGGGTCGATGCGGTTCATCATCCCGTCGCCGCCGACGAAGCCGAACCAGTCGCCGTTGACGGTGTTGTCGGCGGCCCACGACTTCAGCGAACCGTTGTCCTGGGAGCCCGCGTTGACCCGCGAGCCGTCCTGGACCGAGACGTCCATCGCGTAGAACTGCGTCACGGCAAGGTGCGGCGTCTTGGCCCACAGGCCGCGGGCGGCGCCGTTCTCGGCCGACCAGTAGAAGCCACCGTCGTTGCCGAGGTACACCTTGCCCGGTGTGAAGGGATCCCACTCGAGGCCGTGCTGGTCGGCGTGCGGGGTTTGCGACGTCGTCCACGTGAGACCACCGTCCCGGCTCTCGGCGAGGCTCACGCCCGCGGCGAAGACGTGCTGCGGGTCGAGCGGGTCGACGTAGACGCGGCCGAACCACCAGGCGAACCCGCCGCTGATGCTCTGCAGGGTGCCGCCGCTGGTGGGGCCGACCGGGGTCCAGGTCGCGCCGGCGTCCGTGCTGGTGAAGAAGCCGTTGAAGTTGCCCCCCGCCGTGCTCGAGATGAGGTACGCGCGGTTGGGGTCGGTGTCGCTGAAGTCGACGCCCATGCGGCCGACGTAGGTCGCGGTGACCGGCTGCCCCTCGATGTCGACGCTCTGCGGGAGCGGCGCCCGGTGGATGTTCGTCCACGTGCGGCCACCGTCGGTGGAGCGGTAGACGAAGGAGTTCTTGCCGTAGATGCGCGACTTCTCGTCCCGGATCTTGTCCCAGGTGGTGGCGAGCATGATGTCGGGGTCGGCCTTGTTGATGCTCACGTCGATCGCACCGGTGGAGGCGCTGTCGGGCACGATGACGCGCTGCCAGCTGGCCCCGCCGTTCTCGGTCATGAACAGGCCGCGGGTCGGCTCGGTGTCGTGCAGCGCGCCCATGACGGCGACGAACACCCGGTCGTCGTCGCGGGGGTCGACGACGATCTGGCCGATCGTGTCGCCGTTGCGCAGCCCCATGTTGGTCCACGTCCGACCGCCGTTGGCGGACTTGTAGACGCCCTTGCCGTAGTACGCGGAGCCGCCACCGTGGTCCGGCTCGCCGCTGCCGGCCCAGACGACCCCCCGGGAGTCGACCGCGACGGCGCCCATCGACTGGGGCAGCTGGCTGTCCCACGCGGACGCGAAGGTCGCGCCACCGTCGTCGCTCCGCCAGAGGCCGCCGGTGCCGGTGGCGATGTAGACGACGCCCCTGGTCGTGGGGTCGGCGGCGATGTCACGGACGCGGCCGCCGATGTTGCTCGGGCCGAGCCCGGCCCACACCTGGTCGGTGCTCGGCGAACCCATGGCCGCCGTACCCATCTGGCCGGACTGCGCGATCGCTTCGGTGACCGCGGCGTCCGGGATGGAGCCGTCGGCGTTGGCGCGCTGGACGTACATCCACTCCTCGGCGCCCAACGGGTCGGCCGTAGCCGCCGCGCCGACCGGCGCCTTCGTGCCGGCGTTCCCGGCCGGAGTGGCGGAGACGGCGCCGGCGCCCAACAGGACGGTGATGGCAGTCGCGGCCAGGATCGGTCTTCTGCTGCGCATCGCCACGGGTTGCCTCCAGGGTCAAGTGGGCCGGCCGCGCGCCACGGTAACACCCGAGAAGTCCGATTCGTCTGCCCGCGGCGGTGCCGTGTTTTCCCTGTTTTGCCAGTGCTGCCTAGAGTTACCGCCATGGTCGAACGTGGACACCTGCCGTCGATGGCGGCGATGGTCGTGTTGTCGGTCGTCCTGGCGGGGTGCGCGGGCGCGTCCGGGGGCGACGCGGCCGCGGCGTGTGTGGCCCCGCACCCCGCTCCCCCGGCGGAAACCGCACTCATGCCGGCCGCGCTGTCCTTGGACCGGATCGGCACGGTCACCCACGTCGTGCGCACGGACGGCCACCTCACGGTGCAGGCGGTGACGACCAAGCCCCTAGACGAGGTCACGGTGCTGATCCAGGACGCGGTGACCGCCGCCGGCTACCGCCCGGCCGGGATGGACAACGAGGGTTTCGAGGCGGAGGTCTTCTTCACCTCCGGGTCCTTCGCCGCGGGACAGGCGCTCGTGCGGCGGGCCGCATGCGAGGGCCAGTGGGACATCGACCTCGTCCTCGTCGACCCCGATGCCGTGCCATCGTCAACGGCCGTCCCTACCGCGACGTAACAGGGACCACACCGGTCAGGAATCGAGAAGCGCCGGCCCCCGGGCCGCACCTAGCGTGACCGCCAATGGACACCACCATTCGTGCGATCTCGACTCGGACCACGAGCAGGTCGCCGGAGCGTGGGTTTGCTCGTCTTCAGAGGAGGTCCCATTGAACTGGAACAAGTGGGTTCGGCAGATCCACCGCTGGCTGGCCATCGCCTTCACGGTCACCGTCGTCGCCAGTGTCGTCGCCTTGGCGCGGGAGGAGCCTGTCGTCTGGGTGTCCTACCTGCCGCTGCTCCCGCTCGCCTTGCTCCTGTTCACCGGGCTGAGCTTGTTCGTGCGGCCGTATGCCACTAAGTGGCGCAGTGGGCGACGCACCGCTCGCTAGTGCGAGTGGGCAGGAGGGCGGCCATGGCGTCCGGGCCTCCGTCACCCGGGTGGCGCGATTGCGCTCTGACGCAAGGCGAAGAACGCCAGCGTGCACCAGTTCCGACACCCTCAACGCCGCGCGGTATGGCGCCGGGGCACGGCCTTGCGGTGCCCCGGCGCCACGCGGAAGCAGACGTCACGATCACATCCCCAGCGCCGCGAACACGACCGACGCCACCACCGCGAACACGACCAGCCCGAGCGCGATCCACACCCGCTCGACCGCACGCCGCCCGGCCCCGGCAACCAGCGCTCCGATCGCGAACCCGCCGGCGGCCACCAACGGCACCCCGACCACGACCCCCTCCAGTGTGGAGCTGTGCGTGATCACGTAGGCCGCGAACAGCGGCCCACCGGCCCCGGTGAACACCGCCACCCGACGCCGCAGCGGCCCCCACACGTCCCCGGTCAACGCATCCTCCGATGGGGCGACTTTGGTACGGACCGGCCGATTCCCCCACCTCGCGCCGCCCACCGGGCGAACGTACACCGACACGCGTACCGGGACCCGACACGCCAGTTGTGCCGATCAAGCCGTGGTCCTGGACGGTCAGGCCATCACGGCCCGCGCTTCGAGAAATTCCTCAAGACCGAAGGTGCCGTATTCCCGCCCGATGCCCGACTGCTTGAACCCCCCGAACGGAGACAACGACTCCATAGCACCGTTGATCGCCACCCGGCCCGCCTCAAGCCGCGACGCGACGCGATGCGCTCGCGCGGTATCCGACGAAAAGACATAGGCATGCAGGCCGTAGTCCGTGTCGTTGGCGATCTCGACGGCATGATCTTCGTCGCGATAGGTGAGGATCGAAAGCACCGGCCCGAAGATTTCCTCGCGCGCGATCGTCATGTCGTTGGTGACGTCCGCGAACAATGTCGGTCGCACGAAATACCCGTCCGCAAGTCCCTCCGGGCGGTCGGGTCCACCAGCGACGATCCGGGCGCCTTCCTCGACACCGCGACGGATGTAGCTCTGGACACGCTCCCACTGCCGTTCGCTCACCATCGGACCGATGGCGGTCGCCTGGTCGCGCGGATCGCCGGCTGGGAAGTCAGCCATCTTCGCCGTGGCGATGGCGAGCATCTCGTCCAGTCGGCTCTCCGGGACGAGGATGCGGGTGCCGGCGACGCACGCCTGGCCGCTGTTGGCGAACCCGGCCATGAGCGCGCCGGTGACGGCTTCCTCGAGATCGGCGTCGTCGAGGATGATCGACGGAGACTTTCCGCCGAGTTCGAGCGTCACCCGCTTGATCGTCTCGGCCGCCTCGCGAAGGATGATCTTGCCGACCGCGGTCGAGCCGGTGAAGGAGATCTTGGCGACGTCGGGGTGACGGGTGATTGCGGTGCCGACGACATCGCCGCGCCCCGTCACGATGTTGAAGACACCTCGGGGCAGTCCGGCCTCGTGGAGTGCTTGGGTCACGACGTGGGTCTGCGTCGCACTCATCTCGCTCGGCTTGATGACGACGGTGCAGCCGGCTGCCAAAGCGGTCGCGAGCTTGTCGCAGATGAAGAACGCGTCGGAGTTCCACGGCGTGATCAGGCCGGCGACGCCGACCGGCGCCAGCTCGACGGTCGCTTTGCCGACTTTCCGTGTGAAGTCGAAGCTCTCCAAGGTCGTGATCATGTCGGCGAACGCACTGACGGTCGTATCGACCATATAAGAGTTGCGCAGCGGCGCGCCGTACTCCACGAGGATGGATTCCAGAATTTCGTTCCTTCGCGCGGCGACTGCGGCCTGAAGCCGGCGCAGCGCGGCGATCCGCTCTTCTTTCGATGTCGCGGACCAAGCCGGGAGCGCACGCTTCGCCGCTGCGACAGCCGCCGCCGTATCCACCTCGTCGGCGAGCTGGACCTGCCCGATCACTTTCCCAGTGGTGGGATTGAACAGGTCGGCGAGTTCCGTGCCGTGCGGGGTGACGAACTCACCGTCGAGATAGATCTTGTTGATCACGTTCTCTTGCATGGTGGTCTCCTGGAGTTGTTCGCCGCCGAAACCCGCGGAGCGGGCCGGGCGGTTTGTCTGGTCAGCGGCCCGCCGCGCCAGTTGGGCGCACGTCAAGGCCCACACCTGGACAGGAAGGGACGCCGCACCCGGCGTCGCCGATCACTGAGGTTCGGAACTATCCGGACCGCGTCGAGGACGCTGTCCGCAACTGCTCGTCCTCGAACACGATCTCGACCAGCGGGCTGCGCGCGAACCAGTCGTCGAAGTTCTGGCGCCGGCTGACCCGCGCCGCGATCTCGGGCCGGTTTTGCAGGTCGAGGACCGCGGTGATCACCCGCCGCCGGGTCGGCTCGTCGACAGGCGCCGCGGTCGCGGGCAGGTCGGCCGTGACCCCGTGCTTGAGATGCACGACGAACCGCGGATGGGCGCGCACGTTCGCGTACCAGCCGCGGGGCCCGGGCATGCCGGTCAGGTACCAGCGACCATCGACGCGGTGGAACCAGATCTCGATGCGGCGCGGGGTGCCGCTACGTGCGCCCAGTGTCGTGATGTCGATCGTGCGCTCGGCCGCGGCGGAGTCCGGTCCGATGTCGAGGGCGCGGATGACGGCGTCGTTCACGGTCACGGTCCGGTCTGCCGCTCGTCGTCGAGGGCCACGTCGCCGTCCTCGATTCCAGTCCGCCCCAGCGTGCGGTACTTCATACTTCTCCCCTTGAAGGCGTTTCGGTGACTGGTCGGCGAGCTTCATTACCCGCCTCCTGCTTCGTGGTGACTGCCCCGGAATCCGTGACACTTTCCGGTATCTCCATGAAAGCAACGCCGCGGGCGCCGGGCCAGCAAGATCCTCTCGCGTGGTTGCACAATCCTCTTCGCTTATCGTCCGCATCTACCGCAAAGGGATCGAGACAGTCGGAAAGTGGGCAAACACCGTTGGGTGATCGAGCGATCCATCGCCTGGCTGTGAGACACCCTCAGGCGGCTTTCACGGCAGTGCCGCGGCAGCGGGACCGGCTCCGTCCCGCATGCGTACCGCGTCAATGCTGGGCGGGGCACCGAACTGGCGCCGGTACTCCCGGCTGAACTGGGCCGGACTGTCGTATCCGACGCGGTGGCCGACGCCGGTGATGTCGTTCGGACGGTTCGCCAGCAGCAATCTCGCCGCCTGTAGCCGGATGTGCTTCTGGAACTGGATCGGGGTCATCGCCGTCACCGCCTGGAAGTTCCGGTGGAAAGCGGAGACACTCATCCCCGAAAGTTGGGCTACTTCCTCGACCCGGAACGGCCGGGTGTAGTTCTCCCGGATCCACCGCACAGCACGTCTGATGTGCGTCAGGCTGCTGTCGGCCAGGCCGAGCTGACGCACGACGTCACCTTGTTCCCCGGTCATCAACCACCAGAGGATCTCGCGCTTGACCAGCGGGACCAGTGCCTTCCGGTCCCGTGGCCGGTCAAGCAGGCGCAGCAGCCGCACGATGGCGTCAAGCAACTCGTCCGGGGCGTCACTGACCGCGATTCCCGGCCGTGCGGTGCCCGGGGACCGCGGCAGGTCCCCCGGCCCGGCCTGCAGCAGCAGCTCCGCGATGGCGGCAGGCTCCAGAGTCATCCCGAAACCGAGCGCGGGGCGGCCCGGGGTGGCATCGATGACGTGCCCCGTCACCGGGAGGTCGACCGAGGCAACGAGGTACTGACCAGGGCCGTACTCGTACACCCGGTCCCCCAGTGCCAGACGCTTGCCACCCTGAGCGACGACCGCAAGCACCGTGCCGGACATCGAGGACTCCGGCGAAACGGTGTGGTCGACCTTGCAGATCCGGACGCCGTCGATGGCCGTGGTCAAATCGGGACCCACATGCCGTTCCAGCAGTTCGCGAAGCTCGCCCAGAGACATGTCACCATTGCAACACAAAACTCGCGGTCACCGCCCGCGGCGAGAGGATCGTGCAAGGAGTCGCGAGCTTCATGAAAGCGTCCGCCGAAGGTGCCTCCGACCTTCCACGACCCGTACCGTTCCGGCAGACCACCCCCGCGATTCCCCGTCTTCGCCTTGTCCGGCCTCGTCACGATCGCCGGCGGCGGCGGTTGCCGCTTGGGCTGCGGACCAGCAGCGGCACCCCGACGACGATCAGCACGCCACCGACGATCCACAGCACGATCGGCCCGGACGTCAGCAACCCGAGCTTTCCAGTGCTGTCCTTGGCCGCCCGGACGTTGTCGTCCACGCTCTTCTCGTTGAGGATCATGGTGCCCTCGTAGACCGTGGTGCCCTCGCCGGGACTCTGGCCGGGTGCGAGCAGCTCCTGCTTGCCCTTGTCCTCCGCCGCGATCACCGCACCGGTGGCCGGCTCTACCCACATCGTCCGCCGGTCCTGGTAGAACTGGTCCACCGGCACCGAGTCCGCCTCCATGCCGACCATCGAGCCCGGCACGACCTGCTCGCCGAGCTTGGTCGGCTTCGTCTCCGCGACAAACCGGTAGACGTCGACGCCCTTGATGTTGTCCGTACCGTCGAACCGTGCCTCGACGGTGCGCTTCAACAACGCGTCGTACAGCTGGTAGCTGTGCTGCTCGGTGCCGAACGGGAACGAGAAGCTGAGTCCGGGCTGCTGCACGGTGTGCCGGTCCGCGGTGACCCGCTTGCCCTGCTGCTCCTCGATGTACTGCCCCTCGCACGGCGCCACCGCCTCGCCGGTGTGCCGGTCGATGCACAACGACCGAACGGACGCGTTGATCAGGATCCCGCTGCCGTCGTCGACCGTCCTGGTCGCCTGGATCCAGACCGAGATGTCGCCGCCCTCGACAACCTCGGGTTGGGTCAGGTCACCGGTGATGTGCGTGGTCGAGGTGACGCTCAGGTCGTGCCGGATCTCCGGCATCGGCACCCCGTTGACGCTGTCGATCACGACCGACGTGACGCCGCTGCCGTGCGCGACCGACACCACGTCCATGTCCAGCGGGAGCTTGACTAATCGCGGGTAGGCGTAGAACCGCAGCAGCAACCCGAGCACGACCCCGAAAACGCCCATCCCAATCAGGACATAGCTGACAATTCGGCGCATGAACTTCCTCGTTCCGCGTGGGCCATCTAGACTATCTCATAAAAGATAGCGCTAATACGCGTGACGTCCAGGGCCAGTGCTCCAGCCGAGCCCGGTCGTACTCGCGGGCCGTGACCGCCGGCGCCGGCCGACAGTCGTCGCCACGCCCGCGCGGGCAGCACGGCGACCAGCTCGTCGGCGCGCCGCTCACCTGCCGTGCTCCCGGCTTGTCTCAGCTGAGGTTCAGCTGTCGCAGGTCGGTCGGGTACTTGCGGATGAGCGACGCCGACACGTGCGGGATGTCCTTGTCGGACCCGATCTTCGCGGCCTGCACGGCGGCGCGGAAGCGGTCGGCGGGAATACCGGAACCGCGGACCACCGCACTGGGCCGGGCGAACGCGTGCAGCAGCGGCAGCAGCGAGTGCTGCCTCTGCTTCTCCGGCATGGCGCGGAGGGCGATCTCGAAGCGGGTGAACCATTGCTCGTAGTCGTCGATCCGCTGGATGGCGTGGCCGGCGTCGTTGAGCCAGTCGACGAAGACGTCGATCGAGATCCCGTCATCGTGTGGGTTGAGGACGTTGAAGGTCCGGTACCCCTCGGTGGCCTGCTCGCCCAAGGTCGCGATCGCCTCGGCGGTGAAGTCGACCGGGAGCCCGGCATAGTGTGCCGACCGACGGTTGCCGTCGGGGTCGGTGTCGTAGAAGGAACGTGGTGCGATACCGGTGCTGATGAGGCTGAGCAGTAGCCGGGTGAACACGTCGGGCACGTTCAGCTGCCCGGTGTACCGGCTGTGGGCGAGGATCATGTCGGACCTGAAGACCGCCACGGGCAGATCGCACAGGTCGTGCGCCTCTCGGAGCAGGACTTCGCCTGCCCACTTGCTCGTCGCGTAGCCGTTGGCGTAGCTCTGGTCGAGCTGACGGACCGGGCTGGTGACGCGGATGTCGGCATCCTCGTCGGTGACCGACACCTGCGCGGAGATCACGGCCACGGTGGACACGTAGGTGACCGGCTTGATCCGCTTGGTCATCGCCATCCGGATCAGCTCGGCCGTACCGACGACGTTGGGAGCGAACAGCTGCTCGTAGGGCAGGACGTGGTTGACCAGGGCTGCTGGGTGCACGATCAGGTCGACGGTGTCGGCCAGTCGCTGCCAGGTCCGCTCGTCGAGGCCGAGGTTCGGTTCGACGATGTCGCCCGCGAGGACCTCCAGATGCTCGGCGGCCAGGTCCTGGACATGGCGGAGCAGTTCGGCGTCACCGCTGTCGAACGCCTCGTCGAGCCGCTTCCTCGCCGCGTCGGCGTCCTTGCCCCGGACAATGCAGATCAGCTTGCCGCCCGTCTCCGCCAGCCGTTCCAGCCATTCCAGGCACAGGAAGCGGCCGAGGTAACCGTTCGCACCCGTCAGGAGGACGGTGCGGACGGGACCATCCGGCCGCGGCATCGTCCTCGCCTCGGCGAGCGTCGTGGCGTCGATGAACTTGTCCAGTGTGAGGTCGCTGGCCCGGACCTGCGCGCCGCCGGTGCGGTGCACGGTCCCGAACGCAGGTCGTCTCCCCCGGGTCTTGAACGCCGTCTCGATGTGGTTCGCCACGTCCCGCAGGTCGTTCGCGGGGTTGATGATGACCCCCACCGGAACCTCGGTATCGAAGATCTCCTCGAGCAGGTTGGAAAACGACAACGCCGACAGGGAGTCCCCGCCCAGGTCCGTGAAGTGCGCGTCGGCGCTCAGCGCACTGGTCGAGTGCCCCAGCAGCGTCTGAGCGGCCCGCATGACGGTGTCGAACACCGGCTGCTCACGACCAACGTGACGCAGCGCGTGCAGCTCGCTCGTCTCCCGTTCGGCGATTTCGCCGTACAGCTGCTCCAGACGCTCGCCGTACAGGTCGGAGAGCCGCGGCCGCAGCAGCTTGCGGGCATCGGAGAGTAGGCCGTTCTCGATGCTGAACGGCACGGTTTCGATCAGAAAATCGCGCGGGACCTCGTAGGAGCTCAGCTCCGCGCCCTTCGCGATCTGCCGCAGCGACTCGCTCAACAGTGGCTTGAGATCCTCGACGTCGCGGGTGCGCTTGATCGCGTCCTCGGTAGGCACGATCACCGCGAGCAGGTACGCGCGTTCGCTGCTGCCGTAGACGAAGATCTGCCGCACCAGGGGGCTGTTGACGAAGACGGCCTCCAGCCGGGACACGGCCACGAACTCGCCCTGCGACAGCTTGAGCACGTTCTTGCGACGGTCGACGTAGACCAGCTCGTCCGGCCCGAGCTCGGCCATGATGTCGCCGGTTCTGTAGTAGCCGTCTTCGTCGAAGATCTCCGCTGTGACGTCGGGGCGCTTGTAGTAGCCGGAGATGCTGGTCCGCGTCCTGATCAGCAGCTCTCCCCGTGGATGCGGTGCGTCCGTGCGGAAGTAGCCCAGCTCGGGAACGTCGACGAGCTTGTAGTCCAGCACCGGCGGCCGCGACACCTTTCCGTCGAGCAGCACCGTGCCCGCTTCCGTCGAGGCGTAGACGTCGTTCAGCGGAACGTCCACACAGGACTCGACGAACGCGGACATCTCGGCGGACAGTGGTGCGGACGAGGTGCCCGCCCACAGGAGACGGCCGCCGAGGACCTTCTCCCGCAGCTCCGCCTTCACGTCCGCCTCGATCGCGGCCCGGTCGCCCGCATCGCCTGCCCTGCGGTTCACGTCGCTCTGATACCGCTGGAACAGCATGTCGCAGATGCGAGGCGGCATGGCCAGTTCGGTGGGCCGGACGAGGGCGACGTCCTCGAACAGCGTCGACAGGTCACTCCCGGCCACGAAGAAGCAGGTGCCGCCACTGGCGAGCGCCCCGAACAGCATCACGCGGCCCATGAGATGGCTCATGGGCAGGTAGTTGATGCCGATGATGGGCAGGTCGGCGGCCCTGGGCACGATCCCTTGCCACAGGTTGCCGAGCAGCCGGTCGGTGTACCTGGCGCCCTTGGGCGTCCCGGTACTTCCGGACGTGTAAAGGAGCATGGCCAGTCGGTCCTCGTCCGGGGCGGCCTCGAACAGGGGCGCTGGCGGCAAGGTCCGTCCCCGTTGGACGACGGTGGCCAGCGCGTCGAGGACGACCGGGCTACCCGAGTTCGCCAGACGCCGGCGCGCGGCTTCGACCTTTTCGCGCTGGTCGTCGACTCCCGGGTGGTAGTCGAAGACGACCAAGCGCCGCAGCGACGTGCTGTCCAGCGCGCACTCGACGGCGGCGTCCAGGAGTTCCACACTGGACGCGAGGACGCGCGGCCCGGTCTCCGCGATGATCGATTTCTGTTGGCCCACCGAGGCGCTGGACTGCAGCGGCACGCAAACCGCGCCGAGCCGGACGCAGGCCAGGTCGATCGTTGTGTAGTCGCTGCTGGTGAAGCCGAGGACGCAGACGAACTCGCCCGCGCTCAACGGATAGGCGGAGTTGTGGTGCCACTCGGCCGCGACCGCGCCGACCCGGGACCACAGCTCGCCGTAGCTGATCGTGTCGAACCGCGGCAGGAGGCGCAGTGACGTGAGACCCGTCGCGGGATCCGTGGCCAGTTCCTTCGCCCGCTCCCCCAGAGCCGGCCGGTCCGCGTAGCCTTCCATGACCGTGGCGACGATCCGCGTGATCGACGTCCCGGGCTGTCGTATCGCGGCGGTGATCTCTTCGAGTGGTACGGCGTCTCGCACCTGCTGGTCCATGCTTCGATCGTCGCCTCCGGAGATAAACGTTTCGTGGACGTTCCGCGGTTGCACGCGTGGACAAGAAGCTTGCAGGGAGAAACAAAAGTCATTCCGGCTCAGCGTCTAGCGTCACTTCCGACAGCACAATTGTGAGACTGGGACGGCCGAATGAAGAACTTGATTCCCGATCACCCTTACGACCTCACCGTGGAGCTCACCCGGCTGCGGGGCCTACGCGACGAGGTCATCCCGCCGGAGGTGGCCGCACACATGGACCAGGCCACTGCGGCACTGGTCGAGTCGAAAGCCGCCGATCGCGCCGTGGGCGTGGGCACTCGCGCTCCTGACTTCACGCTGCCCAATGCCGCCGGCAAGGACATCTCCCTCAAGCGACTGCTGAACGAGGGAGCTGTCGTCGTCTCGTTCTATCGGGGAATCTGGTGCCCCTTCTGCAATCTCGAGCTCCGTGCGCTGCAGCAGTCCGCGGCGGAGCTCACCCGACTCGGGGCCCGCCTGGTCGCCATCTCCGGGCAGACTCCGGACAATTCCCTGTCGACGGCCGAAAAGAACGGGCTCACCTACGAGGTGCTCAGCGACGTCGGCCTGACGGTCGCCAGATCATACGGGCTCGTCTTCGCACTGCCCGAGTATCTTCAGGCTGACTACCGCGAACTCGGCCACCCGCTTTCCCAGTTCAACGGCACCGACCAGAACACCCTGCCCATTCCGGGCACGTTCGTGATCGATCCGGCGGGAGTCGTGCGGTACGCCTACGTCAACCCGAACTACATGTACCGGGCTGATCCGGCGGCCGTCATCGCCGCGCTACGAACACCGGCATGACCCGATCGGCCTCACCGGCGACGTACCCGGCTCGGCGACACACCGTAATGCTGCTGGAAGACCCTGCTGAAGTGGGCCAGGCTCGAGAATCCCCAGCGGCGCGCGATCAGTCCCACCGGATCGGAACCGAAAACCAGATCGTCGTGGCTGCGCGCCAGCCGTCGGGTCCTGATGTAGGCGGCCAACGTCACGCCCAGCGAGTCGAGGGCGTTGTACAGCGTGCGCACCGACACCCCGTGGGCGGCCGCGACCGTGGCGGGCGCCAGTTTCGGGTCACCGAGTCGGGTGTCGATGTAGTCCAGCGCCCGCTCCCGCAGCTCCAGCCTCGGTCTCGGCGGCGCCGGCTCACCCCTGCCGTGTAGGGAATCCAGCGGTTTCAGCAGTTCGCACACCAGTGCGGCGGACGCCTCGCGCGCTCCGGCGTCCATCGTCGGCAACTGTTCGCTCAGCAGGGAGAGAACGGAGATGAGCGCCCGAGTCGGCGGATGCTCCTTGGGCAGGACCTTGACGAAGGAGTTCCGATAGCTCGGCAGCACCGTCGCGGCCACCGCACGCGGGACTATCAACGTCTTCTTGGTCAACGGTTCCAGGATTTCGTACTCCCCGGTCGCCGCGCCATCCCAGATCATCGCGTCCCCCGGCCCGAGTATCACGCGCTGGTCGCCGAGACCGACGGCCTGCCTGCCGGACTCGACGAAATGCAGGCCGATGACGTCCCGGGTGTTCGCCGACACCTGCCGCCGGGTCCGCTGCCCGCGGTGCGGCAGCACGGACGTGTCCACAAGGGACATGGAGCCGAGGGCCTGCTCGCGGACGTCGGCCGCGAAGTCGTCGCGCAGCCGCCGGGAAATGTCCGTGGCGAACGCGAGATGCGTCGTCGACAGGATTTCGCACCAGGCGGCGAATCGGTCGCGAGGAGAGATCTCGCCCACGTTCCAACGCCGCTCGTACCCGCGGCCCCGCTCCATGTCAGCCACCACGGCTCCAGGCTACGACCACAAGTCGACGGCACGGATTCCTGCTGGCACCTATTGCGCGTACCTGCCAACCGGTAGCGGAGACACGCACAGGCCGCGACGACACAGCGGCCGGCGGGCTCTCGGCCGGCCGAGCACCTGACGCGAGCTGGTCCTATCGGCGTGGGCACAGCCGTGCAGGGCCATCCGGTGGCCGGGGGAAGGCACCGTCTCGGTCGACTCGGTGAGCAACGCCTCAAGCACCTCGCCTCCGGTCGCCGCGGCTGGTCGCGGAACCGCGACGCCGGGCCATGTCGGCGGCCAACGACAGGGCCAGTGGATGCCCGCCGAAGAATGCCGCCACCGACTTGCGGGCTCCGGCTGGCACTCCGCGCGATGCCAACAGCTGATCGGCCTCGGGCCGAGACAGGTCGCCGAGGCCGCGCACCAGCAGGGCGCCGGACCAGGACGGGTCGGTCCGCCACGCCGGCTCCGGCGGTTGCCGCCCGGCCAGCGCTACCAGAACACCGTCGGGCAGCTGGGGCAGGAACTGCTCGCGCAGCCACCCTTCCAGCTCACCGCACCGCTCGAAGGCATCGATCATCAGCACCGCTCGCGGATCGGCCAACGCAGGCGACGCCGCCTCGACAAACGCCGCCACCGAAGCGCCGACGACACGACCACAAACGGGCACGACGCGTCGGCGGGCCGCCGTCGCGTCGTCCGCCAGCTGCCGCAGCAAGGCGGACTTCCCGATCCCGGGCGGGCCATACAGATACAGCGCGGCGAAGCGCTGCTCCGCCCGATCCAACGCAGAGGCGAACAACGCTCGCTCCACGCCCCGGCCGACGAAGCCGCGCTCGCGACCTGCCCGTAGGCGCGCGGCCAGCAAGCCCTGGACAGGAGTCGGCCAACGCCCCTCCGATGTCGTCCACTGGGCGTCGCCGTCGCCGTCGTCCTCGGCAAGGCTGAGCGAGGCGCGACCGACTCTCTCGGCGGGCGGTCGGACCGGGCCATCGAGGTCCGGGTCGGCACGCAGTATCCGACTGTGCAATGCTCGCAGGTCCCCTCCCGGCTCGATACCGAGCTCCGCGACGAGCAACGTGTGCACGTCCCGGTACACCTGCAGGGCATCAGCCTGCCGCCCGGTGCGGTGGAGCGCGAGCATGTGCAACTGCCGCAACCGCTCGTCCAACGGATGCGACCGCGTCAGCGTCACCAGCTCCGGCAGCACCTCCGCATGCCGCGCCAGCTCGATGTCCAGCGCGATGCGGTCCTGCAGCGCGAGCAGGCGCAGCGCCTCCAGCCGATCGCGCTCGGCGCTGACGTACTCGCCCCTGGCCCCGCCGAGCGCTTCGCCCCGCCACAGCGCAAGGCCCGTACGCAGCTCCGTCACCGCCCGGAGAAGATCGCCGGCTTCGCGTGCCTGGCGAGCACGCCGAACCCGCCGGGCGAACAGGGTCAGATCCAGCGACCCGGGCTCGACCGACAATCGGTAACCACCACGCACAGAGGCGATGCTCGATCCTGGCCGATCGCTCGGCAAGACGCGCCGCAAACGGGACAGATAGGTCCGGACCGTCGCCACGGCCGAAGCAGGCGCGCCGACTCCCCACAGACCGTCGACGAGCTGCTCGAGCGACAGCGCGCGGCCCTCCGCAAGCAAGAACAGTCCCAGTACCGCGCACTGTTGCGGCGTCCCCAGGTCGAGCGAGCGCCCGTCGTGGGATACGTGTACCGGTCCGAGCAGTCCGTACGCCAAGGCCACAGAACTCACCGCTGTCCTTTGCTCGGCGGCTTCCCGTCTGACGGGTGTCAATACGAACCACAGTATCGAGTCAGCCGGGCGGGATTGGCCTGCGTGCGGTGTTCTCTTGTTCACAGCCGTGACGGTTTGCACGCGTGGACAAGAAGGTTGCAGAGAGAGCCAAAAAACCGGCCGGCTCGGTTGATACCGTCGAGTGTCGAATTCGGCCCGTCAGCAGAAAGCACACTCAATGCCTGGCACAACGTCAACTCGTCGGTTCGCGGTAGTCGCTACGATTGCGGTCGGGGTATCGATCCTCTGTGGGGTGACCCCGGCCATGGCCCAGCAACACGACGTTCCGGCCCCGTCTCGGAACCGAGTCGACTCTCCGCGTGCCACCTCAGGTCTCGGCCCGCTGACCGGCCTGGCCATCGCGCGGTTGCTGGTGAGTGACCAGGTCGCGGCGTCGAAGTTCGGCACGGGTCAGCCCATCGACGACCCCGCCCGGGAACAGCAGGAACTGGACCAGGTCCGGCAACAGGCGGTGGTCCTGGGTATCGACCCCACAGCGACGGTACGGTTCTTCCAGGACCAGATCGCCGCGAGCAAGATCGTCCAGCGCGGACTGTTCCGGCTGTGGACGGCGCACCCCGACCTGGCCCCGACCACGCGACCGGACCTGGGCACGATTCGGCAGGAGCTCGACCAGCTCACCACCCAGATCCTGCGCCAGCTGCAGTCCACTCAGGACATTCGGCACCGAACCCCGTTGTGCGGTGTGCGGCTGTTGGAAGCCCAGTGGTCCGGGGAGATCACCAACCACCTGGACGCTGTGCATCGCCACGCGCTGGACGTAGCCCTGAGGTCAGTATGCTCACCACGATGACACCGGGTGGCAGCCCCGGCCGCCCGGCCCACAAGGCCCCCAACCTCGCCGAGCGGCGGACTAAGGCCTGTCTCGTAGATCATCGTGCGAAGTCATGCCCCGACCACCGGAACCTCAGGGGACCGTGACGGCACCCAGCCACCACCCACCCCCGTACCCGCACCATTCGCCGGGACGCAACCCACACTTTAAATCCCGGGGAGGCGGACTAGAAGCGTCGCCGCCACCTCGGCCGGGGACGGCATCGCCGCGATCTCCGTCGCGATGCGTCTGGCTGCCAGGCGGGCCGGGTCCTCGGTCAGCAGCGCGCCGACCGCCTCCTCGATGGCGCCCGGGGTCTGTGCGTCGTTGGCCAGGGCCCGGCCGGCGCCGGCCCGTTCGACGGCCGCGGCGTTGAACGGTTGGTCCGCGCCCTGCGGCAGGATCAGCTGCGGCAGCCCCGCGGCGAGGGTGCCGAGCATCGTGCCGGCGCCGCCGTGGTGGACCACCAGGTCGACGTGGCGCAGGACCTCGGCCTGTGGCACGAACTTCTCCAGGTGCACGTTCGCCGGCACCACACCAAGCAATGCCGGATCACCGTCGGGGCCGACCGCCACCAGCACCTCGACGTCGTGGGCCGCCGTCTCCAGCACCGCCTGCCGCAGGACCTCGACCGCGCCGAACGCGACCGTGCCCAGCGTGACGTACACCGTGCGGCGGGGCGACGCCGTGAGCCATGCCGGGAGCGGACCGGCGGGCGCCCACGCCACCGAGCGGACCGGACGGCTGTTCGCCGGCAGCGGGACCCGGTTCTGCACGGACGGCGGCATCGGGTCGAGGTAGCCGCCCGGCAGGGTCGGGTCGGCGCCGGCGATCGTGTAGAAGCTCGCCAGGATCGGGTTCCACAGGCCGAGTCCGAACGCGACAGCGCGGACGCCGGCCGCCGCGGCGGCCACTGCCGCGCCGATGTTCGTCACCTCGTACACGACCAGGTCGGGCCGCAGCTCCGCGAACAACCCACGCAACTCGGGCGCGACGTGCCGTGCGGTCGTCTCGCCGAACATGTACGCGGCGAACTCCGGGCCCGGGGACAGCTCGGGGTGGTTGCGGAACGTCTCCTGTTCGATGTCGCGCAGCGACACGTCGGCGGGGATGCCGCGCACGGCCGGTGCCGGCAGCCCGTCGAGGAACGGCTCCCCGGTCGCGACCGTCACGTCGTGGCCGGCGGCCGCGCAGGCCGAGACCAGGGGCAGCATCGGGTACAGGTGCCCGTACGCGGGCAGGCTGGCGAACACGATCTTCACGAGACGATTCTCCCACCGAGGTAGCCGGCACGGACGTCGAGCAGGGCGGCCGGGTCTGACCAAGAGGGGCCACCGCGACCAGGTCGGCGTCGAAGCCGGGCGCCAGTCTGCCATCGCGGCTCGCGAGCCCGCACGCGCCCACGTCGACCGACGTCACCGGCCGCGGCGCGTCTGGCGGGGACATGCCGAGCGCCCCAGCCGGGCCACCGCGAACCCGCATTGGCAGGGCATTATCTGTGCCCGGCGGCTGCCTTTTCTTCCCTGTCGCGCGGCTGTTCGGCGCACCTAGCGTTCCCGGTGTGACTACCTCCGCTGAACCGCCAGGAAATCACCGGACCGGTCGGCACCGTATTCCGGCACGACGGGCGCGCGAGGTGATCGCGGTCGCGGGCCTCGCGCTGCTGGCCACGTCGGCCACGGCGCCGGCCACGCCGGTGAAGGTGTCCGAGAAGCCACCGAATGTGGCGCCAGTGGAAAGCCTGCCCCGGGGACGGGTGACAAAGGTCGACCCACCGCCGGTATTCCAACCAGTCGCGGTAGCCGGGCTCGACGAGACCGGGCCGACGATCCCGGTGACGTTCACCGGGGAGATCCCGGCCACGCTGCTCGACGCGTACCGGCGCGCCCGCGACGCGGTCAACCTGGCTCAGCCCGGCTGCCGGCTACCGATGGAACTGCTCGCCGCGATCGGCAAGGTCGAGACCAACCACGCGCGGGGCGGCCAGGTCGACTCCAACGGCACCGCGCTGCGTCCCATCCTCGGGCCGGTGCTCGACGGCGCCGGGTTCGCCGCGGTCCCCGACACGGACGGTGGCCTGCTGGACGGTGACACCAAATGGGACCGCGCCCTGGGACCCATGCAGTTCCTTCCACCGACCTGGCGGCGCTGGGAGGCCGACGGCAACGGCGATCACCGCGCGGATCCGAACAACGTGTACGACGCCAGCCTGGCGGCCGCGAACTACCTCTGCGCCGGGAACCGCGATCTCGCTACCCCGCAAGGACTCGACGAGGCGATCCTCAGCTACAACCATTCCGCGAGCTACCGGAGCCTGGTGCTGAGCTGGATGGCCACCTACACCAACGGCACCGTCATCGTGCCGGACACCGTCGGCGGCCCGGTGCCGGCGGTGCTGCACCCGCCGGCGTCGTCGACCCCACCGGCCGCGCAGCCGGTCGGCGGGGCCCAGCCCACGCCCACGCCGCCGCCGTCGCCGACACGGCCACCCGCCGCCACCCCACCGCCGGCCAGCGAGCCGGCCCCGCCATCGTCGCCCGCACTTCCGCCGCCCCCGGTGCCGATCCTGACCGTGGTCTGCGACCTGGGCGCCAGCGTGACCGGCATCGTGACCGGCATCGTGGGCGCCATCCTCGGCCCGATCACCGGGACCTCCGAGCCGCCGCCGTGCTCCACCGTCGCTCCGAACGGGACGGTGCCTGTGCCGACGCCTTGCCCTGCGGGACTTCCGGCCGACCACCTGTGCGCGCTCACCGAGGTCGCGCCCGGCCGGTAGTGGTGCCGGCCGGTCACCCGCGGGCCGCGGCGAGGCCGGCCGACAACGACGCGGCCAGGGCGCGGGACCGGGCGGTGTCGAGCTGGCCGCAGATCTCCAGTGCCCGCTCCCGGCCGGCGCGTGCCCGGCCGGGATCGAGCTTGTCCAACACGGACGAACGGCGGTGCAGCACCCTGGCCTGCAGCCAGCGGTCGCCGATATCGGTGAACACGCTCAGCGCGAGGTCCAGGTGCTGCTCGGCCCGTCGCAGGTCGCCCAGCTCGTGGCGGCAGCGGCCGCAGCCGAACCAGGCGAGCGCCTCCACCAGGTGCGAGTCCACGCCGACCGCGATCGCGCCGGCCTCTCGGAACGTCGCGTTCGCCGCGGCCAGGTCGCCGGTCGCCTCCAGGGTCTCGGCCAACCGCAACAGGCCGAGCGCCAGCACGTTGCGGTCCGCCACCGAGTCGGCGTCCCGAAACCCGGCGACGGCGTCGCGGTGAGCGGCGACGGCCTCGTCGTAACGGCCGAGCTCGTGCAGTGCCGACCCGAGGAAGGACCGCGCGATGTGCTCCTCGAAGATCTGGCCGGCCTCCCGGAACACCGCGATGGCCGCGGTGAACAGGCCCATGGCGGCCTGGGGCCGGCCGGCGTCCAACTCCGTGCGTCCGCAGAGCTGCAGGGACCACGCCTCCTCGGCGCGGTCCCCGACCGCCATGGCGACAGCCAGCGCGCGCTGGTGGGTGCGGGCCGCCTCCTCGTGCATGCCGTCGATCCGGTTGAGCGCCCAGCCGAGGAAGTTCAACTGGGTGGCCTGCTCCCGGCGCAGCCCCAGCGCGGTGGCCGCCCGGACGCCGTAGGTGAACACCTCGCGCCACAGCTCGCCGGTCGGCCGCAGGTCGCAGTACCAGTTCATGGCCCGGGTGAACGCGAGCACCTCGCCATGCCGCTCGGCCCGCGCGGTGTCGCGCAGCGCGGCCAGCCAGTTGACCTGCTCGGCGTCCAGCCAGCGCACCGCGTCGGCCGGGGTGCCGGGCGTGTCGTCGGGTCGGGGACCGCCCGAGCCGGCGTGCGCGGCCGGACCGAGCAGCTGGCCGGCGCGGATTCCGTTGCGCAGGAACGAGGTCGTCAACCGCCGCTCGGCACGCTGAATGTCGGTGGCGGCGTGCTCGCCCGCGAGCCGCTCGCGGGCGAACAGCCGCAGCAGGTCGTGCAGGACGTACCGGCCGTCCGTGCCGCTGGTGTCGAGCAGGCTCGCGTCGACCAGGTCCTCGAGGCGCTCCGCCGCGGTGTGGTGGCCCAGCTCGGCCAGGATGGCGGTCTGCGCCACGGTCACGTCCGGGCCGGGCACCAACGACAGCAGCCGGAACACCTTGGCCGAGATCGCGTCGCACTGCCGATAGGACGTCTCGAACGCGGTGCGCACGCGCAGGTCGCCGGCGGTCAGCGCGCTCAGCCGGTGGCGCTCGTCGCTGAGGTGGTGGACGAGGTCGGCGATCCGCCAGCGCGGCCGGCTGGCCAGCCGGTTGCCGGCGATCCGCAGCGCCAGCGGCAGGTTCGCGCACATCGTGACCACCTGCCGCAGCGCGACCGGCTCCCCCGCGGCCCGGTCCGGTCCGACGATGGACGCCAGCAACCGCGTGCTGTCCGCGGTGTCCAGCACGTCCAGCTGGATCCGGCCGACCGCCTCGAGACCGGAGAGCACGCGCCGGCTGGTGACCAGTATCAGGCTCCCCGGGCTGACCGGCAGCAGCGGCCGAACCTGGGCGTCGTCGGCGGCGTTGTCGAGGATGACGAGCACTCGCCGGCCAGGCAGCAGCGACCGGTACAAGGCGGACCGTTCGGCCAGGCTCGCCGGCAGTTGCGCGGCACCGACGCCCAACGCGGCCAACAGCCGGCCGAGCGCGTCGTGTGCGCTGAGCGGGACCGGGTCCGTGCCGCGCAGGTCGAGGAAGAGCCGCCCGTCCGGGTACCTGCCGCGCAGCCGATGCCCGACGTGCACGGCGAACGCCGTCTTGCCCACCCCAGGCGCGCCGGACAAGGCGACCACCGGCGTGGCGGCCCTGCGGTCGGTGCGCAGCCGCGCGTCGGGCAACCGCAGGGTGCGCTCCACCTCCCGCCGCCGTCCGATGAAGTCGGCCACCTCCGGCGGCAGTTGGCACGGCGGCGGGTTGACCTGCTGAGGATCGTCGACCTGCTGGCCGGGGGCGCCGGTCCGGGCCCGGCCCGCCTTGGCGAGGCGGAGGAACTCCCACTGCGCACGCTTGTCCAGGGTGAGCGCCGTGGCCAGGGCCTGGACGGTTCGTTGCTGCGGCGCCCGCACCCGGCCCCGCTCCATGTCGCTGATCGACCGGGCGCTGATCCCGGACGCGGACGCGAGCTCCTCCTGGGTCAGCTCAGCGGATCTGCGGTACCGGGCGAGCAGAGTGCCGAAGCTGTCCACCGGTTCGAACCGCATTTCAGGGTCGGTGTCCGACATCCCCCACCGCTCGACTTGTCAGGTTTCATGCCGGTGCAGCGTGTTAATTCTGGCAGCGATCACGATCCGGCAAAAGCCGCCAGAAGTGTGACCCTTCGCACCCGTTCTTCGACGCGAAAAGTCCTGTTCGATCTATTCGCATCGGGCCTACGGGCGTTTGAAGAACTCGATCTCGCCGAGGGCGATGTCCTTGCCCGCGCCCATTCCGGCGGCGGCGCGGATCACGACGCGGATGGCAATCACGTTGCTGATTCCGGTGTCGGTGCTTTGTGCGCCGGGCTTGTCGGCGAGACTGATCGGCAGCGTGGTGGTCGTGCCGTCGGATGTGGACACGACGAGGTCCAGCGCGGTGGGGCGAGCCTCCGCGTCGAACTCCGACGGGACGGTCGAGGCCCCGGTGTGGATGGCCACGCCGAGGAGCCGGAACGGCGGGGAGAAGTCGAACTGGGCCCAGGCACCCACCGCCGGGGCGCCCCAGTAGCGGTTGGTGGCGCCGTCCACTGCCGCGCTGACCGGGTGGCCGGGCACCGCGGCGCTCGCCGTCTCCCGAACCGGGCTGACGGCCGCGGGGGTCGCCAGCTTGTCCCGTACGTTCTGCACCAGATCCCCGGCGAGCGGGTACAGCACGATGCCGGCCACGACGAGCGCGACGAGCACGAGCAGCACCACGAGCCGGCGCGGCCACGGCGACCCGCCACCGCCCCAGCGCAACCAGCGCGGCTTCCGCAGCCCTCGCCACCGCCGGCGTTCGGCGACCGGCGCGGTCTCGGTGAGCGGCGCGGCGCAGCGCCGGCAGAACTTGGCCCCGATCGGGTTCGCCGTCCCGCAGACCTTGCACGGCGGTCCGTTCTGCGCGGTCTCGGTCACCTGGCCGGTGGACCGGGTGCGTTGTGTCACGGGTTTGGCCGGCGCGACGGCACCGGGCTGGTCCGCCGCGGGGGTGGGCCCGGCCGGGTCGGCGGGGGCCGGCTCCGGCTCGGGCGACTCCGGCGTGATCCAGCCGAGGTAGGTGCCGCAGTTGCCGCAGAAGTCGTCGGTGTCCGCGACGTTCGCACCGCAGTTGGGACATGTGCGCACGGCTACTCGCCTTCCTGTGCGGGCGGACCGGGAAGCAGCTCGACCCGGCAGGTCAGGTGCGCCGGGCGGACCGCGTCCACCATCGCGGTCACCTGCGCCGTGTCGACCGCGCCGCGCCCGGGCCACACCCGGACGACGACCTCGGTGGTCGCCGTGCCGGGGAGGTTGGTGTCCGGCGTGCTGGACCAGCCGGCCCCCGCGCCGTCGGCCACCTCCGCGTGCACGCCGAGACACAGCCACAGCCGGTCCACCAGCCCCCGCGCGGTGCCCTGCCAGCGATGCAGGTCGACCGCGTGCCGCACGACCAGGCGCCGAAGCTCCGCCGACCAGCCGGGGTCGAGGTCGACCGCGACCCAGGATCCCAGCCAGGAAAGGAAATCCTCCGGAGCCAGCCGGGCGTCCAGGTAGGCCGGCAGATTGTCCAAAGTAGACACAACGGCCGCGAGCACGGTGTCGAGGCCGGCCGCGAACCGCTGCGCGAAGTCGTCGGAGGCGTACATCGCCGGCAGCATCCCGCCGATCGGATACCGGTTCGGCAGGCCGGGCAGCGCCGCCCGGCTCACGACGGTCCCCCGGCCGTGACGACCACCTGGTGCTGGTGGGAGAAGACCAGCGCGTTCGGCTCCAGCTCGACGCGTTCGACCAGCCCGCCGCGCCGCCCGGTGATCGGGTCGGCCGGGAACAACCGGACCTCCTCGACCAGCCCGGCGCCCGGAACCCGTTGCAGCACCGCGAAGACCTCACCGAACTGCACCGCCCGGCCGAACTCCCAGCCATTGCCGGCAAGGCCGCCGTGCAGCGGGTTGAGGTAGGCGTAGAGGGCGGCCAGCGCATCCCGTTGCACCGCGTCCGCCTCGGCATCGCCGGCCGTCGCCAGCCGGGCCACCACGGTGATGCCCTGGTAGCGCGGCGGTTCCACGACCAGCCGGGTGCCGATCAGCCGGCGCCCGGCCAACCGGTCGGTGATCGTGGTGAGCAGCGAGTCGGGCGGGATCAGCTGTTCGAACCGCAACCGGTCCCCTTCGTCGGCGACGGCCTGCGGCACCACCAGCACCCGGACCGCGCCCGGCTCGGCGCCGTCTCCCGCCGGCAGGCAACGGATCCGCGCCGCCGACGGCCCGGCCTCGCGGGCGAGGTGCTCGTAGTCGGCCGCGGTCACCGCCCGCTCCTGCACACGCAACTGTTGTGGGGCGCGGATCTTCGCCTCGGCCACGGTCTCGCCGTCGACACCACCGCCGGCCGCCTCGCGGTTCGCCACGCCGGCGACGTACGGCACCGAGCTGCGCAGCACGGAGATCGCCGCGCGGGCGACGTTTCCCGCCCGGCCACCGCCCGTGCGGTAGCGCATCACCCTGATGTGCTCGCCCTTGCCCGGCACCGCGCCGAACGCCCGCAGGGTCCCGTCGGCCTGCCGGACCGCGGGCGGGAACAGCAGCTCGCCAGCGGCCGCGTCCAGGACGACGTGCCGGTCGTCCGGGCCCGACCGGCCGAAGTGGTCCACCACGGTCCAGTCCTGCCAGCCGTCGGCCGACGACACCTGCACGGTGATCGGTTCCCCGTCGAGCAGCATCGGCGCGCGGGGCGCGGTGAACCGTTGCCCCGGCACGCCTTCCGAGGTGCCCAGCGGGACGTCGGTCAGGGTCTCGGCGTGCTCGACGGTCATCGTGCCGCCGATGGTGAACGCCTCGGCGACCCGGACGGTCGGCGACTCGGAGTAGAAGGGCTGGTCCGGCCGGCGTTCGGTGATCCGGCACCGGATCCACCCGGCCCGGATGCCGCCGACCACGGACAGCGCGTGCCCGGCCGGGATGTGCAGCACGACCTCGCCCGGCCGGTTCAGGCCGCCGGTGGTGTCCTCGTCGGTCGGGCACTCGGTCCAGGCCAGGCCGTCCCACGCCTCCCAGACCAGCGGCGGCTGGGTCGGGTCGACGCCGATCCCCTCGACCCTGCTGTCCAGCCGCACGGCCACCATGCACCGCGGCACCGCGGCGGACAGGCCGAACAGCATGGCGTCGCCGGGCGCGGGCCTCGCCTGGAAGCACGGGACGTCCTTGCCGGCACGCAGGTCGTTGGTGCGCTCGGCCTGCTCGCCCGAGGCCGAGATGGTGACGAGGCGCGCCAGCTCGCACGGCACCACCGCGAGGTCCTCGACCGTCGCGAACACGACCGCCTCCCGGGTCTCGGTCCGCGCGGTGGCGACCTCGGTGCCCGCGCGCAGCAGCACCGTCTCCGGTTGCGGCGCGGACAGCCGGAACGTGACGTCGGCCCTGGCCGCGGCGGGTGGGAACAGCCGCACGCCCAGCAGGTCGAGGAACGCCAGGTAGTTCTTCTCCGGCACCCGGTTGAGCCGGTAGAGGAGCTGGTCGACCATCTGCGCGAAGACCTCGATCAGCGTCACGCCCGGGTCGGACACGTTGTGGTCGGTCCACTCCGGACAGCTCTGCTGCACGTACCGCTTGGCCTCGTCGACCAGTTGCTGGAAGCGGCGGTCGTCCAGGTTGGGCGCGGGGAGCACCATCAGGCACCCTCCCCGTCGGACGGGATGGTGTAGAAGGGGAAGACGAGGTTGCGCTCGTCGTTGGTGGACCGCACGGTGAAGTGCACGTCGACGTAGAGCGTGCCGACCACGACCGAGTCGAACGCGATCACCACGTCGGTCACCTCGATCCGGGGTTCCCACCGCTCCAGCGCGATCCGCACCTCGTGGGCGATCCGCCCCGCGGTCGCGCCGTCGGCCGTGGCGAACACGTAGTCGTGGATGCCGCAGCCGAACTCGGGCCGCATCGCCCGCTCGCCGGGCGCGGTGCCCAGCACCAGCCGGATCGCCTCGTCGATCTCCTGCTCCCGCTCGACCATGCCGATCCCCCCGGTCGGCCCGACGCGCATCGGGAACGCCCACCCACGGCCGATGAACCGCTCACTCACGATGCCTCCCCGTTCGCTCCGCTCACAGCGCACCGCCGATCAACACGTCCAACGCGCCGGTCACGATGGTGGCCTGGCACGTGGTGCGGTCACCGACCCGCGCGGCAGGCAGCCCGCCGATCAGCACGACGCCGCCGGCGGCCGCGCTCGGCGACGGCATGATCACGTTCGCCGGGCCGAGCGCCGCGTCCTCCGGGATCACGCACACGTGCAGGCTGCCCACCACGGCGGCGGGCCGGCCGCCGATCAGCACGGTCGCCACGGCCACCGCCGCGGTCGGCGGCGGGATGGTGATCGTGCCGGCATGGGACGTCTCGTCCCCGGTGCGAGCGGCGGGTGGCATGGCGAACTCCTTGTCAGCTCAGTTGATCCGGACGATCCGGCCGCGCAGCACGGCCTGCGCGCCGCCGTCCACCCGCGCACCGGTCGTGCCGGTGATCGACACGTCCCCGCCGCGCAGGGTCAGCTCGCCGCGCCCGGCGTCGATGGTGATGCCGCGGTCGGTGAGGGTGATCGAGCTGAGCGCGGTCCCGCCGCCCGCGCCCAGCACCGAGAGCGTGAGCTGCTGGCGCTGCTGGTCCAGCCGGACCTCGAGCTTCTTGTCGCCGCTGGCCAGCCGGACGCCGGTCGGGCCGCCACTCGCGTCGAGCAGCTCGATCCGCTGGCCGCCGCGCGACACCAGGGAGCGGCGGTTGAGCTTGCCGGTGGTGCCGTCGACCAGCCGCACGTCGTGGTCGGACGGCTTGTCGACGCCGTTGTAGAGGCCGCCGAGCACGTAGGGCCGGTCCAGGCTGCCCTGCTCGAAGCCGACCAGCACCTCGTCGTTCACCTCGGGGCTGAACACCCCGCCGCCGCCGACGCCGCCCCACTGGACGGTGCGCACCCAGTCGGTGACGTAGTCCTCGGCCAGCCAGGGGAACCGCAGCCGGACCCAGCCGCGGTCGGCCGTGCCGGGCTCCTTGATGTCGGTGACCACGCCGATCGCGAGGCCCGGCATGCGTGGGCCGCGCGCCGGCGCGTTGCCGCCGGTGACGAGGCCGGCCAGCGACCGGTCCGGTGACGTGCTGACCAGAACCGTGGTCCGGTAGCCGGATCCGGGCTCGACCACGTGGTGCGCGGCGGTCGCGGTGTAGCGGCCGGAGAACGCCGGTCCGGCGTTGCCCAGCGCGACCGGCACCCCGGCCCGCAGCTGCGGGTTGCCCTCGGCGACGGCCTCGATCTCGCCCACCCCGGCGCTCACGGCGGCGGCGAGCGAGCGGGCCGCCGTCGTGGTCTCGGCCTGCGTGCCGTACGGGGTGTCGGTGACGGTCAGCCGGGTGCCCGAACCGGCCGGCCGGACGGGCATCCCGGGCACCACGGTCGTGCTGGTGACGGCCGGCTCCCTGGCGACGAGCGCGGACTTGGCCGCCACGTCCCAGCCGCGGACCTCGACGGTGTCCACCTGGTCGGCGCTCGTGAGCACCGCGCGCAACGCCAGCAGGTTGCGGCCGTACTCCAGAACCAGCGGGTTGCTGTCGGCCGACGTGGCCGGTGCGGGGGCGCCTGACGCCGGCTTGGGCCGTTCGAGCTCCAGCTGCCCGGTCCGGTCCACCCGCAGGGTCGTGCCGTGCTCCTGGGCGAGGCCGTGCAGGAACTCCCAGTCGGACACGTTGGCCTGGCTCAGCTGCTGGTAGGTGATCGGCGCGGTCTCGACCTTGCCGGTCGGCAGCCCGGCGCCCGCGGCGACCTTGCGCACGATGTCCGCGGCGGTCATGTTCTTGAACGCCAGCACCTTGCGGCCGCGGAACAGGCGGTGCGCCTTGCTCAACGCGCGCACCACGGTGAACGAGCCGGTGCGGTCGGTGTCCAGCTCCAGGGTGGTCACCTCGCCGGAGAACAGCAGCTCCTGGGCCTGGTCCCGGACCGTGGCCACCGAGACCCGCAGCGGTGTGCCGATGGTGATCCCGGTGTCGGTCAGCATGTCGTGGTTGGGGTCGCGGAAGGTCAGCGTCGCCGCGTCCGGCAGGCCGACGTTCTCGTCGACGACGCAGGAGACCAGTTGCTGCGCCCACGCGGGTGGCAACGGTCCCGGTGCGGCGACGATCGGGTCGGCCGCGAACGACCGGCCGGTCGCGGTCATCGCTCACCGTCCACTTCGGACTCGACGGTGCCGGGCACCAGCAGCTCGCTGCCGGGCACGAGCACGTGCGGGTCGTCGATGTCGTTGGCCTCCGCGATCACCCGCCACGCGGTCGCGTCCCCGTACTCGTGCCAGGCGAGCTGCGGCAGGCTGTCCCCCGCCACGACCCGGTGCGTGCGCCGGGCCGCGCGCGACCCCGAGGTGGGGTTCTGCCCCGCCGCGGCGGTGCTCGCCTCCTCCAGGGTCAGCGAGCACGTCGCGCGCAACGGCTTGCCGTCCACGTCGAACAGCGAGTAGTCCACCGACAAGCTGCCCAGCACGCCGTTGAAGGAGGTGGTGCGCGCCGTTCCCCACTCGAACCGGACCCACGGGCTGGCCGGCTTCTTCGCCGACAGACTGCGTGGCGTCGGCACGCACGCCCGCATGAGCCGCTCCACGTTCTGCTCGACCGAGTTGTCGTGGGTGGCGGTGGCGTCCAGGAACACCTCGACCGACAGCGACCGGGGACCGCTGCCGACGAACTCCGGCATGGCGGACTGGCTGGCCATCCGCGACGGCTGCCGGCGCCACTCGGTGCTCTTGGTCAGCGCGAGCTTGTTCGGGTTGAACTGCAACGAGACCACGGCGAGCGCGCCGCCCGGACCGGCGCCGACCGTCGCCGGCGGCTCCATGATCCGCAGCGTGGCCCTGGCCAGGCCGGTGGCGGCTGGGGATGACATCCGTTCTCCTATCCGGCGGCCTGCAGGCCCTGGTGCGCGATTTCCAGGCTCTCCACCGCGGGCTGGGAGTTGGCCGGGTCGAACGACGGGCCCTGCCAGCGCACCGGCACGATGCCCACCACCTGCCAGTTGGCGATCGGGGTCAGGTCCGGGCGCAGCGCGACGATCTCGCCGTCCTTGCGGTCCACCCGGTTGACGGTGCGGGCCAGCCAGTTGGCCACCTTCGTGGTGTCCGCGGTGACCGGCCTGGTCAGGGTGATGTTGGACCAGGTGATCCGGGACGGAAGCTGCCAGGCGAACCCGTTGTTGCCGCCCTCCACCACCTGTTCCACCTGCATCTCGGCGCCCAGGCCGGTGCAGGTGTGGAAGGCACCGAGGTCGTTGCCGCCGATGGTGAGACGGAAGAAGAGGGTGCTGGCGTACACGCTGGCTGTCATGGGTGCTCCTAGCGTCGGCGGTCATGGCCGCGGCCTGCTCGTTCCCGGCCCTGCCGCAGGTCGGCCCGCAGCAGCCGGCTGACGGGTTCGAACAGCTGCCGGGCCAGCTGGTCCAGGTCGGTCCGGGCCACGGTGGGCGCGGTCGGCACGGTGTCCACCTGGGACGGCGGCGGCCCGGCGGCCGTGCTCCTGGAGATCGTCGGCGCCCGCGTGACCACGGTGCTGACCGGGAGCCGGCCGAGCACGTCCGGCGAGGGTGCGGTGGACACGGTCGGCGAGCCGGTCGTGGGGGGCGGGTTCCGGGCGGCGGCGAGCGGCATCGCGGGTGACGTCACCGGCTGGCCGGCCCGTAGTCGTTGCAGCACGGCCGGTTTCGCCGGCCTGGCCGATCGGGTCGCGGACTGCCGGGCGGGCTCGTGCGACGGGACCGCGGGCGCGGCGGGCGCCATCGCGACCAGGTCGACGCCGTGGCTCCCGTGCTGCCGGGTGGGTGGCTGACCGGCCGGGCGGACCGGGTCGCGGTGGTGGTCGTCAGCCGGGCGGCGCCACACGGCGCGGGGTACCGCTGGCGGTCGACTGTCCGCAGTGGACCGTTGGACCCGCGGAACGAGCTGCCTGGCAGGCAACAGCGGCAGGATCCGCTCCGCCCGCCCGGCAGCCGGCTCGGTTCGCCCGGCCCCGTCGTCGGCAACCGGCTGGATCGGGACCACGGGGCGCCGCGGGGTCTTCTCAGCCGCCCTTTGCACCACCGGCATGGCGGACGGTGGGCCAGCGGCCGCGGCGACGCGGGGCGCGGCCGCCGGCGGGGCAGCGGCCGGGACGACCGGCGGGGCAGCGGCCGGGACGACCGGCGGCGCGACCGGCGCTCCCCACGGCAGTACGGCGGTGGCCGGGATCGACGGCAACGGCGCCCCGACGCCGGTGGCCGGGCCACCGCGTGACGGCGGGGAGTCGGTGGGGCCGGACGCCAACG
>NZ_DASWSJ010000231.1:0-11717 GCF_036402745.1 Actinophytocola sp.
GCTGCGCGTCTTCGAGTCGGCGGGCGCGACGCACTGGTCCGACCGGGCCCGCGCGGGCCTGCGCGCGGCGGGCGAGACCGGGTGTGCCGCCGCGGACGCGTCGCTGGCCGGCCTGACCCCGCAGCAGGCGGAGATCTCCCGCCTGGTGGCCGTGGGCGCGACGAACAAGGAGATAGCGCGCCGCCTGGTGATCAGCCACCGCACGGTGGACCACCACCTGCGCAACATCTTCACGACGCTGGGCGTCCGTTCCCGGGTGGAGTTGGCCCGCCGCGTGGCCGGCCTGAAGTAGCCCTCGCGTCGAACCGGCCCGGCCGCGCGAGTTGTCCACAGTTGGCCGAGCTGTCCACAGCGGACCCCGACAACCCCGAAACCGTCGGTACCCACCGATAGACTGGCGCTGAGGGGTGCCCCCGGAGTGGGTGGGGGCGTTCGGGACTTGAGTTCTGCACGCGCGCGCGGGCGCGAGGCGAGCCCGCGTATTGCCTGGTCAGGGCTCATTTTCCAGCTCGACGGCTGGTGTCGCCCTTTCCGGCGCGTCGGACGATTGATCGCGTGTGGTGATCGGTGGGATCGGATCCTTCTGTTGGACAGCTGAATCGGTCACGTCCAGACTGGAGGTAACCAGACAATGGAGGCAGATCGATGGAGTACCGCACCCTGGGCCGCACCGGCACGGTCGTGTCCGCGCAGTGCCTGGGCACGATGACGTTCGGCGCCGAGAGCAGTGAGGAGGTGTCGCACGCCCAGCTCGACCGGTTCCTCGAGCGTGGCGGCAACTTCGTCGATACCGCCAACGTCTACTCGCGCGGCGTGTCCGAGGAGATCATCGGGCGGTGGCTGGCCAGGTCGGGCAAGAGGGACCAGCTCGTCATCGCCACCAAGGGCCGCTTCCCCATGGGCGACGGGCCCAACGACGCCGGCCTCACCCGCACCAACCTCACCCGCGCGCTCGACGCCAGCCTGCGCCGCCTCGGCCTCGACCACGTCGACCTCTACCAGGCGCACGCGTGGGACCCGCTGACCCCGATCGAGGAGACCCTCGCCTTCTTCGACGACGCCGTGCGCACCGGCAAGATCCGGTACGCGGGCGTCAGCAACTTCCTCGGCTGGCAGCTCCAGAAGGCGGCCCTGCTCGCCGGCGACGCCGCGCCGATCGTGACCCTGCAGCCGCAGTACAGCCTGCTCGTCCGCGACATCGAGTTCGAGCTCGTCGACGTCTGCCGCAACGAGGGCATCGGCATGCTGCCGTGGTCCCCGCTCGGCGGCGGCTGGCTCACCGGCAAGTACACCCGCGACCAGGCCCCCACCGGCGCCACCCGGCTCGGCGAGAACCCGCAGCGCGGCATGGAGGCCTACGGCCCGCGCAACGCCGAGGAGCGCACGTGGCGCGTGATCGACGCGGTCCGCGAGGTCGCCGAGGCGCGCGGCGTGTCGATGTCGCAGGTGGCGCTCGCGTGGGTCGCCGACCGCCCGGCCGTCACGTCGGTGATCCTCGGCGCCCGCACGGTCGAGCAGCTCGAGGACAACCTCGGCGCCGCGGAGCTGCACCTCACCGACAAGGAGACGACCCTCCTCACCGAGGCGAGCACCCCCATCGCCGCCGACTACCCGTACGGCCCCCTCGGCGTCGACCAGCGCTCACGCCACCTCGGGTAGGCCGAACAGGCCGAGCAGGGCCGGGTCGGCGAACACGGTGATCCGCGCGATCCGCGACCCGGCCACGGTGAGGACCACCACGCCGTACGCCTTGCCGTGGAGGTAGACGGCCGCCGCCGGCTGGGCGTTCGCGGTCACGGGCAGCATGTGCCAGTCGCCGGGGGAGCCGAGGCCTGCCACCGCGCCCCGGAGGGCCTCGCCGCCGTGGGTGCGGGACGCGGGCATCTCCAAGGTCGCGTCCCGGCGCAGCAGGCGGGACAGCGCCGCCGCGTCCGCGTGCTCGAAGGCCGCGATGTACTCGTCGAGCACCGCGCGGGCCGCGGGTGGCTCGGTCACCTCGTCGGGCGACGGCGCCACCTCGTCGAGCCGGGCGCGGGCGCGCTGCAGCGTGCTTTTCACCGCCGCGGTCGACGTGTCCAGCAGCTCGGCCACCTCGGCGGCCGGCCACGCGAGCACCTCGCGCAGCAGCAGGACCGCCCGCTGCCGCGGAGGCAGCAGCTGCAGCGACGCCACCAGCGCGAGCCGCAGCGACTCGCGGTCCTCGGCGGCGGTCGCCGGGTCCGTCGGCATCGGCTGCAGCCAGTCGGCGAACGACGCGCCGGCGTCGAGGTCGGCCGGCAACGCGCGCCTGCCCCGCTGCCGCAGCGCGGTCAGGCACGCGTTCGTCGCGATCCGGTACAGCCACGTCCGCAGCGACGACCGGCCGGCGAACTCCTCGTAGCCACGCCAGGCTCGCAGGTAGGTCTCCTGCACCAGATCCTCGGCGTCGTGCACCGAGCCCAGCATCCGGTAGCAGTGCGCGACCAGCTCCCGCCGGAACGGCTCAGCCTCACGAGTGAACGCGTCGGTCATCGTCACGCCGGGCAGTTGTGGAACGCCGTCACGAGCCACCCGCCGCCGTGCCGGGCGAGCACCCAGGTCTCGATCGCCCACTCGTCCGGCGCGGTCTGCCCGGCCGCCAGCACGGCGCCCCTGCTGACCACCACGGCTACGCCGTCGAGGAACCGGATGCTCCGCACCTCGTGCAGCGCCCGCGACCCCTTCAGCGGCCCGGCGAACATCGCCGCCATCGTGGCCCGGACGGCCGCCTTGCCCTGCAGGAACGTGCCCGGCAGCACGGCGGTCGCGTCCTCGGCGTAGCCGGCGACGAAACCGTCCGCGTCGCCCGCCGCCCAGGCCGCGTACACGCCGTCGAGCACCGCCCGCACCGCGCTGTCGTCCCGCACCAGTGTGTTGGTCATGGTGTCCCTTTCGTAGTCGGTGCGAGGTAGACCCGCGACCGCACCGAAAGGAATCGCGGTAACGGCAAACCGGCGTGCGCGACGCCACGGACGTGACGACCATCGAGAAACACACGATCCCGTGCGACGAGCTCTTCATCCTGAACGCGTGGGACGAGCACGGCAATCCGGTGGAGCACCAGATCCGGCCGGTGCCTCCCGCGACGCAGGCGGACACGCCGGACGAGCCGGACGCACCCGGCGCCCCGGCTGAGGACGACGTGCTCCTGATCGACCAGGACCCATCCTGGGTGGCGACCATCATCAAGGTGGACCACCGGGGCAACCACGTGGCCATCCCGTACTCGGCCTTCCCCCGGCTGTTCGACGACGACACCGGCAACCTCGTGGCCTACCGGCTCGACGCGACCCGCGCCCCCAGGGGTCGTCCGCTGCCCGGCGCCGCGATCCCCGGTCTGGAGCGCGGCACGGTCCTCATGTTCGGCGTCGCGCCGGACGCCGCTGGCGAGCCGCGGTGACCGCGCCGGTCCCGGCGGCGGCGCCGGCGACCGCCCTGGCCGGCGCCGCCGAACGGCTCCGGCAGGCGGCGCGCTGGCTGGTGGTCACCTTCGGCGCGGTGGCCGGGGTGGTGTTCGCCGGCATCGGCATCTCCAGCTTCGGCAGCCTCGATGCCGACACCGAGCACGCCCAGTTCGTCGCGGCGCTCGTCGGGGCCGGGGCGGCCATGGTGGGCACGCTGGTCGCGCTCCTCACCGCCACGGCGCTCGCCGCCGCCAGCGCGGTGGGCCTGGAGGACCTCGTCATGAGCGTGCCCGGATCCTCCTCGCTCGGCCGGGCTCAGGCGGCGGTCAAGGCGAGCCCGTTGCTGGCGCCGTGGAACGGCAAGCCGGCCGACTTCGTGGAGTCGGTGCGGCAGGCCGCGTCGGGCTACCGGGACAAGCTCCAGGAATGGCGCGACGATCCGGCCCAGGACGCCAAGTCCGTCAACCGGGCAGCCAAGTACCACGACTACCTGTCTGGAACCGAGCGCGCGGTTCTGCAGACCGCGAGCTACGTGCGGCTGCACACCCGCTTCCGGCGGGCCGGCTGGATCCTCGCGCCCGCCCTCCTCGTCGCCACCGCCGGTGGGGTGCTGTTCGTCTGGGCCACCGGCGCGCCCGCGACCGAGCACGTCCCCACGAAGGCGACGATCGCCGAGTGGCGGGTGCCCGTCGACCAGCGGGCCGAGGTCGCCGCGCGGCTGGGCGCCACGTGCGCCTACGAGCCCACCGCGGTGCCGGTCGTGATCATCGGATCGCAGGGCACCGAGTACGAGGTCGTCACCGACCCGGCCGAGGGCTGTGCGCCGCTGCGGCTCACGGTCGCCGGCGCGGACGTGGCGCGGACACCCTAGGTAGGGTGGTCGGTGCCCCGGCGGCGCTGCGAGCGGAACACCACGAACAGCAGCCGCAGCCCCAGCAGCGCGCTGATCACCAGCAGGTTGTAGCCGAACAGCTGGTTCAGCGTCACCTCCGGCAGCACCCGCGGCCCGCTCGTGCTCGCCAGCAGCAGCACCGCCATCACCCCGGTCGCCGTGCCGGTGAACGCCAGCAGCACCTCGTGCAGCATCCCGGTGACCACCGCGCGGTCCCGCTCGTCGGCGAAGAGCCGCACGTTCACCGACAGCCGGCCCTGCTCCAGCGCCGCGCCCACCCGGTCGATCCGCCGCGGCAGCCGGCGCAGCACCGGCAGCAGCGACAGCAGCTCGTCCGTGGCCGTGCGGCGCAGCGAGTCCGGCTGCATCCGCTCGCCGACCAGCGCGCTGGCGAACGCCCGCGACTCGACCAGGATGTTGAACCCCGGCGACAGCAGCGCGAGCGTCCCCTCCATCGTCGCGAGCGCGCGGAACACCGCGGCGATCGGCGGCGGGATCGACAGCCGGAAGTCGGCGACCAACCGGAAGAGGTCGGTGAACATGTCCAGGTCCGGGGCCTGACCGTGCGACACGTGCTTGGCGACGAGCCCGCCGAGCGCCCGCTCCAGCCGCTGCTCGTCGATCTCGTCCGGCCGGTCGACGATCTCCATCAGCCCGTCGCGCAGTGCCGCCGAGTCGCCCCGGTCCACCGCGGCCAGCACGTCGCGCAGCCCGTTGCGCAGCCCCGCGTCGAGCCGCCCGACCGAGCCGAAGTCCAGCAGCCCCAGCGTTCCGTCGGTCAGCAGCAGCACGTTGCCGGGATGCGGGTCGGCGTGGAAGACGCCGTGCAGCAGCACCTGCCGCAGCACGCAGTCGAGCAGCGCGCGGGCCAGCCCCTCGCGCCGCGCCGGCTCGACCGAGCCGACCGCCGCGCGCACCGGCTCGCCGTCGAGCCTGCGCATCACCAGCACCCGCTCGCTGGACAGTTCCATGTGGACACTCGGCACCGACACCTCCGTGCCGGTGTAGGCGGCGGTGACCGCGGCGATGTTGCGGGCCTCGACCCGGAAGTCGAGCTCCTCGACGAGCGCGGCGGCGAACCCGTCGGCCAGGTCGACTACGCCGAGCGAGCGGGCCCACCTCGCCCGCAGCTCCAGCGACCGCGCGACCCGGTCGACGATGTCGAGGTCGCGCTCCACCACCCGGTCGATGCCCGGCCGGCGCACCTTCACCACGACCCGCTCACCGCTGTGCAGCCGCGCCCCGTAGACCTGCGCGATCGACGCCGTGCCGAGGGGCTCGCGGTCGAACTCGGCGAACACCTCCTCCAGCGGCCGGCCGAGCTCCTCGACGAGCTCGCGCTCGATCCCGGCCGGGTCGACCGGCGCGACCTGGTCCTGCAGCCTGCTCAGCTCGTCGATGTAGGCGGCCGGCAGCAGGTCCGGCCGGGTGGAGAGGACCTGGCCGAGCTTGACGAACGTGACCCCGCCGTCCTCGAGTGCCCGGCGCAGCGACCGGGCGAGGACCGCCTGGCGCCGCCCGCCGTCCTCCCGCCGACCCACGAGGTACTGGCCGATGCCGTGCCGCACCGCGATGCGGGTGACCTGCGAGTACCGCCGCGCCCGGCCGAGGCGCCTGCGCAGCGAGCGGACCCGGCCGACCACGCCGAGCCCGCCGCCGCTGGGGAAGGCCATCTCGGTGAGGAACAGGAAGATCAGCGTCGCGAGGAACGCGCAGCCGGCGACCGGGATGAGCAGGCCGAGGAACGCGCCGGTGGAGCGCTCGAAGGTCGGGACGAGCGCGATCATCAGCCGGGCGGCGACACCCCAGCCCACGGCGGCGCCCACGAGCGCGCGCACGGTCCTGATCCGTACCCCGAGCACCCGCCGCGACGCCACCACCAGCGGCCACAGCATGAGGACGTAGAGCGGCAGGCTGAGCAGTCCGAATATCACGGTTGCCATCGCGGTTGATCGAAGCACACCTGGCGTCGTACGTCCCGCGTTCGGTCGGCTATAGCCTATAGCCGTGCGGGCGGTCGTCTACTCCGAGTACCGGGCGCTGCCGGTGGTCACCGAGGTGCCGGAGCCGGCCTGCCCGGACGGCGGTGTCGTCGTCGACGTGCGGGCCACCGGGGTGTGCCGGTCTGACTGGCATGCCTGGCAGGGCCATGATCCCGTTGCGCTGCCGCACATCCCGGGCCACGAGCTGGCCGGCGTGGTCGCGTCGGTGGGCCCCGCGGTCACCCGCTGGCGGCCGGGGGACCGGGTCACCGTCCCGTTCGTCTGCGGGTGCGGGGAGTGCGCCTACTGCCTCGCCGGCGACGCGCAGGTCTGTCCACACCAGACTCAGCCGGGTTTCACCGGCCCCGGCTCGTTCGCCGAGCGGGTCGCGATCCACGCGGCCGACGCGAACCTCGTGGCGCTGCCCGAGTCCGTCGACCTCGTCACCGCCGCGTCGCTCGGCTGCCGGTTCGCCACGGCGTTCCGCGCGCTCACCGTCCACGGCGGGCTGCGCGGCGGGGACTGGCTGGCCGTGCACGGCTGCGGTGGGCTCGGCCTGTCCGCGGTGATGATCGGCGTGGCGCTCGGCGCGCGGGTCGTGGCGGTCGACCTCTCGGCGGCGGCGCTGGCCAGGGCCCGCGAGCTCGGCGCGCACCCCGTCGAGGACCCGGCGGCCATCGCGGAGCTCACCGGCGGCGGCGCACACGTGTCGATCGACGCGGCCGGCTCGCCGGCCACCGCCGTGGCGTCGGTGCGCTGCCTGCGCCGCCGCGGCCGGCACGTCCAGGCCGGGCTCCTCCTCGGCGCCGCGTCGACCCCGCCGCTGCCGATGGACCTCGTCGTCGCGCACGAGCTGTCCGTCCACGGCACACACGGCATGGCCGCCCGCGACTACCCGCCGCTGCTCGACCTCGTCGCGGCCGGCACGCTGCGCCCGGACCTGCTGGTGGGCAAGGTGATCGACCTCGCCGGCGCCCCGGCCGCACTGTCCGCAATGGACACTCCGGCCGCGGGCGCGGGCATCACCGTCGTCCGGCCGTAGGGTGGCGGCATGGACTCCTTCAGGTCGGTGCGGATCGAGCGGGACTCGGTCGGCCACTACACGGTGCACAACGCGCGCGGCGCCACGATCCCGGTCGGCGGCGACGACTTCTCCCCGGTCGAGCTGCTCCTCGCCGCGATCGGCACCTGCACGGCCGTCGACACCGACGTCGTGGTGAGCCGCCGCGTCGAGCCCACCGACTTCACGATCACGGTCACGGGCGACAAGGTCTCCGGCGAGACCGGCAACCACCTGGAGAACCTGACCGTCACCTTCGACGTCGCGTTCCCCGAGGGCAAGGCAGGTGACGAGGCCCGCAAGCTCCTGCCCCGCACGGTCGCCCTGTCCCACGACCGTCTGTGCACGGTGAGCCGCACCATCGAGCGCGGCACCCCCGTCACGCCGGTCATCGCCTAGCGGGGAGTCGCGCAGGTTTCGGTTTTGTCCCGGTCGGGAAGCCTTCGGCGGACCCCACCAGGTGAACCGAAGCCGAGCGGAGGACGAGCGATGCCCGTCGTCGGTTGGCATGCCTCGCTCGAGCAGATCCCGCCCAGCCGGCTGCTGCGCGACGTCCGGCACGCCGAGGACGTCGGCTTCCAGGCCGGCTCGTCCTCCGACCACTTCTCGCCGTGGATCCGGCGGCAGGTGACCAGGCGCGGATCCGGCTGGTGTACTCGCTGATGTTCTCGCTGCCCGGCACGCCGACGCTGTTCTACGGCGAGGAGCTCGGGATGCGGGAGAACCTCGACATCCCCGGCCGGCGGAGCGCCCGCTCGCCGATGCAGTGGTCCTCGAGCGAGCCGCACGCGGGCTTCTCCACCGCGCCCGAGGGTGCGCGCCTGTGCCGCCCGCTGCCCGAGGACACGTCGGCGAACGTCACCGACCAGCGCCGCGACCCGAGCTCGCTGCTGAACTGGATGGAGCGGCTGATCCGCCAGCGCAAGGAGTGCCCGGAGTTCGGCTGGGGCGAGCTTTCCCTGCTCCACGCGAAGGGCCCGGTGCTCGCACACCGCTGCGACTGGGACGGCAGCACGGTCGTCGCCGTCCACAACCTCGGCGACAACGACTGCGCGCCTGACGAGGAGATCAAGCTCGACCCGTACGGCTACCGCTGGCTGCGCCCGCGCCACTGAAGAACGACGGCAGGCCGTAATGCCCACCCGTTTCCGGGCGACTCATCGGGTGTCGCGCCGGGCTCCGCGCCGCCTGTCCGCGAGGACACGTCGAGGAGATGACCGCGATGGATCGGCTCGCCGAGCTGGCCGACGGCAACGCGTTGCTGGGCAGCGCGCTGAGCCAGCTGCGTGACAAGGGAATCAGCAACGCGACGGCGGACGCGCTGGTCGGGGTGGGGGTCACCGACGCCGAGCTGGCCGAGTTCCTCGCCCTCGCCGCGCGCGACGTTCCGCGGGCCAACCTGTTCGGCCTCGCGATCTCGCTGCCGGCCTACCTCGACCGCCGCGGCGCCGGCCGGGAGGCGCTCGAACACTGCCTCGAGCCGGGGACGCTGACGGCCGACGAGCTCGAGCACGTGTTCCTGCACATGAACCGCGCGACCACGCCGGAGGTGGTCGTGTGGTGGCACACCAGGCTGACCTCCGTGCTGCGCGACGACAACTTCTACCACCACTTCCTGCGCGAGCACCTCGACGTCGTCCTCGACCGCTGCGCCGAGGAGATGGCGGCGTACCTGCTGCACCCCGACCGCGGACCGGGCCGCCTCAACGTCGACACGTTCGACCTCGTCCTGCGCCGGGTCGCCGATCCGGCGCCGTACCTGCGCCGCTGGCGGGAATGGATCTGGGCCGGCTACTTCGACGTGCCCGCGCGCGAGGGCTCCGAGCATGCGCGAATCCTGTACCAGATCCTCACCGAACGCTGGACCGACGAGCGCTTCGTCCAGTTGCGACAGTCCGCACACCAGCGCCTGCTCACGCTCCTGCGGTTCCACGACCCGGCCCGCCGGGACAACGCGCTGCACCACCTGAACGCGATGGCCGAGGCGAACTACCGGGGCGCGGAGGACATCCGCCGCGAGATCTTCCGCGCAGACACCACGGACCCGACCGCGCTCGGGCAGCTGGCACCCCACCTGGAAGCCCTTGCCGCCGTGGCACGACAACAGCCCGACCGCCGTCCCCTGCCGACCTAGCGGTCACACCAGCGCGTGCCGCTCGATCCGCAGGCCCTCGCCGTCGGTCCAGCGGCCGGGGGCGGTCTCCGCCCAGACGCTGTCCGGCTCGCCGAAGGCGTCGAACGCGTCGGCCAGCTCCCGGAAAACGCCGACGACGTTGAGCTCCCCCGCCGGGTCACGTTGCAGCGCGACGAAGACGTGCATCAGCCGGCGTCCGCGTCAGCGCGTCTCGCCATCCTCGTGATAGGCGGTGAGCAGGTGCTCGGCGAACCACACCAGCGCCGGGCCGTTCGCGTCCAGTCCGGGGAGCACGCGCAGCTCGTCGTACGCCTCTCCGACGACCCTGACCAGGAGCGACCGCTCCTCCTCGACGGACTTCGACGCCATCACGAACTCACTTCCATCGGGTACGGGATGAGGACGGCCCCCGGTTTTCCTGTCCTTACCAAGAAAGTTCCAGTCGTCACCGCACAACTCACTGGCTGACAGCAGCCACCGGGGGCCTAACCGGGCCACGGGAGTCGAAGCCGACGGGCGCCCGTCGGTCTGCTGTACCCCTTGATGGTCTCACCGGCCTGGGTTCGATGTTACGCCGGCGGGTTCGGACACCTACCGGCCTGAGAGGACGAAAACGCACCGCGGAAACCGTCCTGGCCGGTCGATTTCCGCCGGTCAGTTCCCGTCCAGGCGGCCGATTCGCGGGGGCGGGGCCAGCTCGCGGAACTCCAGGGGCAGCTGGCTCATCACGTGGGCGAACTCGCGGCGGTCGACCGCCTCGCGCAGCGTCGTCATGACCGCGGCCATGCCGATGTTCGCCGTGTGGCGGTCGGTCCCGGCACGTTCCGCGGTCCGCCGGATGAACTCGTCGAGGCTGAACCCCTCGGCTTCCTCCTCGGCCGGCATCAAGGGACTGGCGAGCCTGGCGGGGAGCTGCGCCGCGAGGTCCCGCGCCTCCCCACCCGTGATGCGCTCGGCAAGGGTCTTCAAGGTGGCGGCGGTCAGCGTCTCGGCCTGCTCCCGCGAGACGTTGGCGCGCTCGGCCACGAGGTCGACGAACTGGTCGTAGTCCATCGGCCCAGCATGGCCGCGACAGCCACCCTCCGCCTCGGACCACCGGGACCATTCCCACCGCCCCGATTCACCCCGCGAGGCCAACCGGGGTTCACTTCGTGAGCTGGTGGACGGCCGCGATGGTGCGGTCGGGGCAGCGCGAAGGCGGCGCATTCCAGTCGGCCAGGCTGAACCCGACCACAGCCGCGAGGGCCTGCCGCGCGGCTGCGGCAGGCCCTCGCCGAATGGTGCTCGGGTCAGTTGTTCGTGACACCGGCAAACACGCCACCGATCCCCCAAGTGCACCTTCTGTGGCCGGCTCCAGGCGGGCCTGGTCTGGTTGTACCGAATGGGTATTCCTCGGCGTGGGAAACCGGCGCCGTCCGCGTGGAAACCGCCGTCGAGTAGCGAATTCTCGTCGACAACCTGCGATCAGGCGCGTGGACCGAGGAACAGGCCACCGCGTGCGTCGATGACCTGACCGGTGATCCAGCGCGCGGCGTCGGAAGCGAGGAACGCGACTACGTCGGCGACGTCGTCGGGCTCGCCCAGCCGATCGAGCGCCGTCGTTCCAGCGATGAGTTCGGCCAGGCCCGGCGCTTCGAACAACGATCCGTTGGCCGCCGTCCGGGTGGCGCCGGGAGCAACCGCGTTCACCGTGATTCCTCGGACCCCGAGCTCGTTGGCCAAGGTCATGCTCATCGTCTCGACCGCGCCCTTCGTCATGGCGAAGGACGTCTGGGTGGGGTTGGCCATCCGGGTCGCCACGGACGAGATCGTGACGATGCGGCCACCGTCGCGCAGCAGTGCCAGTGCTCGCTGGATGATGAAGTACGGCGCTCGCACGTTCACCGCGAAGAGGTGGTCGAACTCGGCATGCAAGTCGTCACAGAGGTTGGCACGCGACTCCGTGCCGCGTGCCTTCTAGGTCCGGTCGTCGCTGATCAACAAGGGTGCCCCGGCCGGATTCGAAACCTGCGACCTGCCGCTTAGGAGTTCGCAGGATGACTGTTCGCGGGCGGTCATGGAGCACTGAAGCCCCGCTCACACGAGTCCTACCACGTGTGACGGCCGCTGTCGACCGACAGAGCAGTGAGCCCCAAACTGAGACCCGCGACCTGGGTGCTTGGCCCCGGTCCGTGATGCATGCGGCTCACGCGCTCTCGAGGCCTGCGTCCAACGGTTCAGCGGTGGT
>NZ_DASWSJ010000232.1:0-5832 GCF_036402745.1 Actinophytocola sp.
GGGGGACGCTGACCCACGCCCGGGCGGGAGTAGTCGCAGACGCCGCCGGGGAAGGCCGCGCGCAGCTGGGCCTGCTGTGCGGCGGTGAAGCGGACCGGGTAGTCGCCGAGGTCGAGGGGCCGCAGGCGGCACTTCAGCACGGTCATCGACAGGTCCGCGCCGGCCACCAGCCGCGGGTTCGCCGCGATCGGGTACACCGCGCCGCACCGGCCGCCGGCCGGGTAGGTCAGCCGCTCGAGGATCCGCTCGCCTGAGGGCAGGTAGCAGCCGTCGCCGAGGTCCACGGGCTTGTTCGCGACGACCTTGGCCGCCCGGTCGCGGTGCGAGCCGTCGGCGCCGATCGCGGTGAGCCAGCGGTCCATCGCGTCCAGCTCGTAGGCCGCGGCCGCCGCGGACTGGTCCGGCGTCGGCAGGTTCTCGATGATCACCTGGTTCGCGGCCGTGCCGTTGGCCTCGATCAGCCGGGCCCGCATGAGGTAGGACATCTCGGCGGTGTGGATGTCGGCGAGCGGCCCGACCTTGTCCAGGTACGTGCGCTGGTCGATGATCGGGGTGGTCCGGAGGCCGAGCCGGGCGCTGTTGATCAGGTCGCTCGCGTACGCCGCGGACAGCGCCCGCGGGTCGGCCATCGTGCGGGCCGGGACCGGCGAGCCGGTCTCGTCGTAGCCGCCGACGCCGGCGTTCAGCGCGACGAACTGGTCCGCCGCGATCGCCCCGGACTCCAATGCGGACAGTCCATATTGGACACCGGTGTTGTCGAGCGGGCTGCGCACGAACCCGCGGGAGTCGCGGCCGAGCTGGTTGACCCACTGCTCGGCGGCACTGCACTTCACCCCGTGCGGGTTGGTCACCGGGTCCCAGCGCGCCTCGACCGGGATCGCCGCCGGGCAGCTGCCGGTGGGCGTGCTCCGGTTGAGGAACGTCAGTCCCCACGAGACACACGTGCTGTAGGCGTTGTACCCGGAGACGGCGAGCCGCTGCGCCGGGGTGAACGAGGCACCCGGGCCGGCGAAGTAGGCGTTCAGCAACCCGCAGTCGGTCACCGGGTTCATCGTCGTCAGCGGGTCCGGGTAGGAGACGCCCGGAATGATCCCGTCGAGGATGCCCGGGTAGGCGTCCGCGATGTCGTACTGCTGGATGGCCCCGCCGGACCCGCCCCAGCCGATCGTGTGCCGGATCGGGCCGTAGGTCTCGGCGAAGTGCTCCTTCACCATCATCGCGGCCTCGGCGGAGATGACGGTGCCGCAGTTGTTGTCCAGCACGTTCAGCGTCGAGGACGCCACGCCGTAGCCCTGCGACAGGAACAGGTCGTTGAGCACGCCGCCGGTGCTCGCGCCCTGGTGGTAGCCGCCGTTGCAGCCGCCGCCGAAGGTGTAGACGAGCCGGCCGTTCCAGCCGGCCGCCGGGCGGGTGGGCGACGGCGCGCTGCCGTCGGAGAGCACGGCGGTCTCGTACACCGCGCGGTCGATCACGCCGGTCTCGACGCGGACGATGTAGGGCACCGCTCGTCCCGCCACGGTGGCCGTCGCCAGATCGGCGGGGCGCGTCGACGGGTCGGCGAGCGGCGCGAACTGGCCGGCCGTGGTGCGGTACCGGTAGCTGACCTTCGCCGGCGCCGCGCACAGCGGCTGCTCGGCCGGGTCGAGGCCGAACACGACGGTCTCACAGTAGAACGGACGCTGCTGGGGGCCGGCGAACACGGGCCCGGAGCCGGCGTGGTTGGTGATCCGCAGGTCCTCGTCCCGGCCGCCGGCCGTGGCCGCGACGGTGTTGCGGCCCAGGCGCAGCCCCGTGACGAGCCCGAGCAGCGAGCCGTCCGGCTGCCGGGCGAAGCCCGAGGTGACGTCCGTGCCGTTGCGGGTGACCGTGACCCGCTGCCCGGCCGGTGCCGTGACGCGGACCAGCACGTCGCCGCCGCTGACGAACTCTGGCCTGGGGTTGGAGACGGTGGTGACCGTCAGCCGGGACCCGTGGTACCCGGCGGCGGACGCGGTGGTGGCGGCGGCGAGTGAGGTCGCGAGCGCCGCGGTGACCGCGAGGACCGACGCGACTCTGCGTGCGGATGGCATGGCCCGGATCCTTCCACCTGGCGCGGCCGGTGGCGAGGCCCACTTCCCGCGCGCCTGCCGGGGAAACCCCTTGTGCGCTCGTAAGATCACGTGGCTGCCGACCCCGCGAGGAGACCGTGACCGACCCCCAGTCCTGCCTTGTGGTGGCCGCCCGATGATGGGCCACAGCCACGCGCTCACCGGCTGGTGCGCCGGACTCGCCGCGGCCCCGCTCGTCGGGCTGCACACGCTGCCCGAGGTGATCCCGTTCGCCACCGCGGCGGCCGGCTACGCGCTGCTGCCCGACCTCGACCACCCCGGCGCCACCGCGTCGCGGTTCCTCGGGCCGGTCACCGGCCTGCTGTCGCGGCTGCTGCGGATGTGCTCGCGCGGGCTGTACGCGCTGACCAAGGGCCCACGCGACGAGGACTGCGACGGCACGCACCGGCACCTGACCCACACGGTGGCGTTCGCGGTGCTCGTCGGCTGGGCCGCGACCGCGATCTCCGAACTGGGCGGCGCGTGGGCGGTCGGCGGGATCATCGCGTTCGGCCTGCTGCTGGCCGCGGACGTGCTCGGCGACTGGCTGCTGGTCGTCGCGGCGACCGCGGCCGGGTTCACCGCGTACCTGGGTGGGCTCGACGACGCGCTCACCACCTCGACCGGCTGGGTCGGCGTCGCCGTCGGCATCGGGTGCGTCGTGCACTGCCTCGGCGACGCGATCACCAAGTCCGGCTGCCCGTTCCTGTGGCCGGTCCCGATCGCCGGCGAGACCTGGTACGAGCTGCGCCCGCCGCGCTGGCTGCGGTTCCGCACCGGCGGCGGGGTGGAGAAGCTGCTGCTGGTGCCGGTGTTCACGGTGGCCGGCGTGCTGCTGCTGCCGGGCATGTGGGCCCAGGTGCTGGCCGTGTTCGAGCGCTTCGTGCCGCCGGCCTCCTAGAGGCTCGTCTCCCCCGGCAGGCCGAAGTAGTCGTGCCACTTGACGCCCGGGCCGAAGCCGGTGCCGGTGGAGCGGGCGGTGTAGACGTCGGCGCCGGAGTTGTGGGTGAACGTCACGATGTCGGTGCGGCGGTCGCCGTCGAAGTCGCCGACGTAGGGGAACTCGGCGGTGAGCGCGAAGAAGTCGTGCCACTTCTGGCTCGCGCCGAAGGACGAGCCGGTCGAGCGGGCCACGAACACGTCGCCGTCGCCGTTGTTGGTGAACGCGGCGACGTCCGCGCGGCCGTCGCCGTCGAAGTCGCCCAGGCGCGGGGAGTCGAGGCCGGGGGCGAACGAGTCGTGCCACTTCACGGCCGGGCCGAACCCGGTGCCCGTCGAGAGCGCCACGTACACGTCGGCGTTCGCACCGTGGGTGAAGGTGACGATGTCCGCGCGGCGGTCGCCGTTGACGTCGGCGACCCCGGGTGACTCGCCGGCGACGCCGAAGAAGTCGTGCCACTTGGCCGACGCGGTGAAGCCCGAGCCGGTGGACAGGGCGACGTAGACGTCGGCGAGGCCGTTGCGGGTGAACGTGACGATGTCGGCGCGGCCGTCGCCGTTCACGTCACCCACCGCGGGGACCTCGCCGTCGGTCGAGAAGAAGTCGTGCCACTTGGCGCTCGGGCCGAAGCTGGTACCGGTGGACAGCGCGACGAACACGTCGGCGCCTTGGCCGTGGGTGAACGTCACGATGTCATCACGGCCGTCGCCGTTGACATCCCCGGTAAGCGGGGTTTCGCCGTCGAGGGCGAAGAAGTCGTGCCATTTCTGGGTGGTGCCGGCGAAGCCCGTTCCATCGGACAGCGCGACGTACACGTCGGCGAGCGGACCGTGGGTGAACGTGACGATGTCGTCGCGGCCGTCGCCGTTGAAGTCGGCCGGCGTGCCCGTGAAGACGTCCGCCTGCGGCTGGCTGAAGGTCAGCGGCGCGACGTGCAGCCCGCCCATCCCCCAGCCGGCGCCGGTGACCCAGGTGGCCCCGCTCGGCTCGGTGACCACCTCGGCCGCGTGCGCGGTGATCCGCCCGGCGAGGTCGTTGACGTCGAAGTGGAACGGGTCGCGGCTGCGGTAGACGCGGGCGTCCTGGTAGCCGGGTTCGCAGCAGACGAACAGGTACCACCAGCCACCGCGCCACAGGACGAACGGCGACTCGGTCGGGCCGCCGAAGGTGCCCGAGGCCGGGTGCTGGAAGGCCACCTGCTTGCCGCTCCAGTGCTGGAGGTCGGTGCTGGTGCGGTAGGCGACCTGGTGGTTGCCGCCGGTGGGGGTGCTGTTCGCGGTGTAGTACATGACCCATTGCGTGCCCACCTTCGTCACCATCGGGTCACGGGCGTCGAAGCCGTCGGTGAACAGCGGGTTGGCCGGGTCGCGGGTCCAGGTGGTGAGGTCGGTCGAGGTGGCGAGGTGCATCCGGTAGGCCGCGTGGTCGGGCGTGCCGGCCGCGTAGAACATGTAGTAGCGGCCGTTGTCGTACACGACGTGCGGGGCCCAGATGTGGCTCTCCCCGGCGGCCGGGTCGGCGGTCAGCGCGAACGGCCGCTTGGTCCACGGGCCGTTCGGCGAGGGCGCGGTCGCGTGCCCGAAGTTCTTCTCGTCCAGCGGGTTCGCCGGCTCGGCATGGGTGATGGCGTAGACGTGCCAGGTGCCGGTCACGACGTCGCGGACCATCGTGTGGTCGTTGTAGTACCAGGCCTGCGACTCGCCGACGGACGGGTCGTAGACGCGGACGAACGCGCCGGCCGAGACCGTCGGCAGCGCCGCGGCGGCCACCGGCGCGGCGGCCGCCTGCTGGGTCGTGCCGACGAGTGCCGCCCCGAGCAGGGACACGACCAGCAGAACCTTCGGCATCCGCATCATGGCACCCACTTCGTCGCGGCCCGGTGACGGGTAATCGATTACCCACCTAGGGTGGGTTGTGGGTGATTCACTGTCAATAGCCCGTTCGGCGCCGCCGACGGGCACGGTACCCGGGTGAGGCTCCCGGCCATGGCGTGGCCGGGAGCCTCCTGCGAGGCGGTTCGCCGTTGAACCGCTACGGGCTGGGATCTCTCGGGTGGGGGATGAAGACCGGCCGGTCCTCCGGCGGTTCCAGCGGGTGCGGCTCCAGCGTGAGCGCGAGCTCCAGCTGCTCGGGCAGGTGGTGGGACGACCGCTGGTCGGGTATCCGCGGCTCGTACATCGGCGGCTCCGGCTGACGGGTTTGCGGCAGGCGGGGTTCCGGCTGCCGTGGCGCGGGCACACGTGCCCGCTGGGGCCGCTGTTGACGGCCGGCGTGCACGGTGACCGGGAGACCGGCGTACATGCCGGTGATGATCTGTCCACACAGGACTGCGAGCAGCCCGATCAGGGGCCACTCCCAGCTGTTGGTCGAGCTGTGCAGCAGGCCCGCCGCGAGCGTGGTGGCGCCGGCCAGCGCGTAGCCGAGGCCCTGCACCATGGACGACAGCGACGCGGCGGTGTCCCCGTCCGGCGCGGCCCGCAGCGAGATCAGCGTCAGCGCGAGGCCGACCCCGGGCATGCCGAGCCCGAGGCCGATCGCCCAGAGCCACGGGCTGAACGCGGGGTACAGGAGCAGGCCCGCGATGGCGACCAGGTTGGGTGCGGCCAGCGCGACGGCGAGCCCGGACTGGGCCCTGGTCGCGCGGGCCCAGCGCGGCACCAGCAACGCGATCGGCACGCCCAGCGCCATGGCGACGGTGAACAGCCACCGCACCGTCGGCGCGTCGACGTGCGCGTGGTCGCGCAGGATGCTGGGCAGCCAGCCCATGATGCTGAACGTGAAACCCGAGGTCAGTCCGAAGTGGAT
>NZ_DASWSJ010000233.1:0-1505 GCF_036402745.1 Actinophytocola sp.
CGCCGCGGCGGCGAACTTCGGCCTCGACGCCCACCCTCCCCACGCCGAGCGGTACGCGCGGGCGCGGGAGTTCGTCGACGCCGTGCTCGCGCTGTGGGACAGCTGGGAGGACGACGCAGTCGTCCTCGACCGCGCGGCCGGGATCTACGCCGACGCGAGCAAGATCCACGAGATCGGCCACGCGGGCGAGTACGTGCGGGTGCGGGGCCCGTTCAACCAGCCGCGCCCGCCACAGGGGCACCCGGTGCTCGTGCAGGCAGGCGCGTCCAACGACGGGCGCGCCTTCGCCGGCCGGTACGCGGAGGCGATCTTCACGGCGCACCAGCGGCTGGCCGACGCGCAGGCTTTCTACGCCGACGTGAAGGCGAAGGCCGCGAGTTTCGGCCGCCGGCCGGAGCACGTGAAGGTCCTGCCGGGGATCAGCCCGTTCATCGCCGGCACCGAGACCGCGGCCCGTGCCCTGGAGCGGGAGTTCAACGAGCTCACCGTGCCGGCGTACGGGCTGCTGCAGCTCGAGCGGATCACCGGCACGTCGCTGCAACACCTCGACCTCGACGCACCGGTGCCGCAGGCGCTGTTCGCCGGTGCCGGGGACGTCACCGACAACGGGCGCAGCCGGCTGCAGGTGGTGGCCGGCATCGTCGAGCGGGAGCGGCCGACGGTGCGCGGGCTGCTGCACCGGCTGGCCGGGGCGCGCGGACATCGCGTGTTCGCCGGCACCCCAGAACAGGTCGCCGACACGATCGAGGAGTGGTTCGGCTCGGGTGCCGCGGACGGCTTCAACGTGATGCCGCCCTACTACCCTGGAGGCCTGGAGATCTTCGCCGACACTGTCGTGCCCATCCTGCGTGCCCGCGGGCTGTTCCGCACCGAGTACGCGGGCCACACCCTGCGGGATCATTTCGGCCTGCCCCGACCGGTCGGCCGGTTCACGGCAGCGGTGAATGCGTCGGCGGTGAATGCCACAGTGGTCAGTGCATAGCGCGTTGCCCACCCCGGTCACGGCGACCGGCCGCTTCGCCGGCTTGTCGTTCCCGCGTTCCTGCCGGCCGCCGTGTTCGGGATCGGCCAGGGTGCCGCCGCGCCGGTGGTGGCGCTGAGCGCCCGCGAGCTGGGCGGCTCGGTGGCCGCTGCGGGAGTGGTCGTCGCACTGCTCGGGCTGGGCCAGGTGCTCGGTGACCTCCCCGCCGGACGGATCGAGGCGCGGGTCGGCGAGCGCAGCGCCGTGCTGCTCGGCAGCGCGGTCGGGCTCGCCGCAGCGATCGCGCGCTGGGTGCCGCGCCGACCCTCTCGGCCTCGGGCGATCTGACCGGCGTGACTGCTGGATCACGATGACGGCCGGATGCTCGGCGGGCTGGTCCGGGAGGAGCGCGGCGAGATCGTCCTCGACCTCTGACCACGCTCCCCGCGGTCCGGAACGACGTCAGTGGTGCTCCGCGCGCTCCACGGTGACCTGCAGCGCAGCCATCAGGGCGCGCGCCGAGTCGAGGCTCAGCTCCACCGCC
>NZ_DASWSJ010000234.1:0-13936 GCF_036402745.1 Actinophytocola sp.
GGAGGCGGACTAGTCGACGACCCGGACGGTGACCGGTCCCAGCCGGTCGAACTCGGCGCGGTACACCTCGCCCGCGGCCATCGGCACCGCGGCGTGCAGCGCGCCGGTCATGATCAGCTGGCCGGGCTCCAGCGCCACGCCGCGCTCGCCGAGGGTGTTCGCGAGCCACGCGACCACGCCGAGCGGGTCGCCGAGCGCGGCCCTGCCGGCGCCGTTGTCGACCAGTTCACCGTTGCGGCGAAACACCATCTCGACGAGCTGGACGTCCACTTCGGACAGCGGCACGAGCCGGTCCGAGCGGGCGACCGCGCCGCAGGAGGCCAGGTCGGCGATCGTGTCGGCGAGGCGGATCTTCCAGTCGACGATCCGCGAGTCGACGATCTCCATCGACGCGGCCACCCCGGACACCGCCGCACGCGCGTCGTCGGCGGTGACCCCCGGTCCCTGCAGCCGCTCGCCCATCACAAACATGATCTCGGCCTCGATCTTGGGCTGGATGAACGAGCCCACCGAGACCTCCGCGCCGTCGGCGTACACAGTGGACTCCAGTACCGGCGCGAAGTCCGGCGAGTCCAAGCCGAGCATCTGCTGCATCGGCTTGGAGGTGAGGCCGACCTTGTGCCCGACGATCCGGTCGCCGTCGGCGAGCAGCAGCTTCACGAGCTCCTGCTGGATCAGGTAACCCTCGTCGGCGCCGAGCGTGGGGTCGGCGTCGGTGAGCGGCGGGACGGGGACGCCGGTGCGGCGTGCCTCGTAGAGCTGCTTCGCCTTCTCCTGCGGATCCATGTGCCCCTCCCGTTCGCGGACAGCACCAGCCAGACCGACCCGGCACAGCCGAGCATGCCCAGCACGCCGAGCCAGCCGACCCGCTCGTCGAACATCAGCAGCGCCCACAGCATCGTGGTCGGCGGCGTGAGGAACAGCAACGTGCTGGCCCCGGTCGCGCCGAACGCGCGGAGTGCGAGCAGGTAGCAACCGTATCCGCCGAAGGTCGACAGCGCGACCACCCAGGCCACGGCCCACCAGAAGCCGGCCGTCGCCGGTGGGTCGAGCCGCCCGGCCACGGCGGCGGAGGTGACGAACGCGGCCGTGGACACCAGGCAGTGGATCGTGAGCGAGTCGAGCAGCGGCGTGTCGAGCCGCCAGCGCCGCTCGAGCAGCGTGCCCGACGACAGCGCCAGCATGCCGCCCGCGACCAGCAGGTACCCGAGCACCGGCCCGCCCGCGCTCGCGTCGCCGGCCACGACCAGGCCGACCGCGCCGACACCCGTGGCGAGGCCGAGCCACTGGCGTGGGCGCACGCGCTGGCCGAGCACCGGCCCGGCGAGCGCGCCGACGACCAGCGGCTGCAGCACGGCGATCAGCGCGGCGACACCGGCGGGCACGCCGAGGCCGACGCCGGTCACGACGCCGGCCAGGTACAGGCTCTGGCAGAGGAACCCGATCAGTGCCTGCCGGCCGAGCTCGCCGCGCCGGACCCGCGGCCGGCGCGCCGCCGCGAGGAGCACGAGCACCGCGCCGGCGGCGACGTAGCGCCAGGCCAGCAGGGTGTCCGCGGGCGCCTCGGCGGTGCCCAGCCGGGCACCGACGAAGCCCGAGCTCCACATCACGACGAGGCCGACCGCGGCGAGAACCTTCATGCGACCTAGGTAAACATACAGGTCGGTATACTGTCAGTGGAGGCGAGCGACCATGACCACGATCCGGATGACGCCGGCGGCCGAGCGGCTGCTGTCGGCGGCCAGCGACCTGTTCTACAACCGCGGCATCCACGCGGTCGGCGTCGACCTGATCGCCGAGGTCGCGGGCACCACCAAGAAGACCCTCTACGACCGGTTCGGCTCCAAGGACGCGCTGGTCGCGCTGTACCTGCGGCGGCGGTTCGAGCGCTGGCGGGCACACGTCGAGACCTGGCTCGCCGAGCACGGGCGTGGGCCGGTGCAGGCGCTCGACGCGCTGGAGGCGTGGCTCGGCGCCAACACGTGCGGCTGCGCGTTCGTCAACGCGCACGCCGAGCTCGGCCGCGCCGACCACCCCGCGATCGCGGTCATCCGGGCCGAGAAGCAGTGGATGCGCGAGCTGTACGAGCGGCTCGCCGAGGAGGCGGGGGCGCCGGCCGGGGTGGGCGCGCAGCTGCACCTCGTGCACGAGGGCGCGATCATCTGCTTCGCGGTGGCCGCCCAGCCCGACGCGCTGGCCAACGCGAAGGCCGCGGCACGCAACCTGCTTGGTACGGCGGGCTGATCGACAAGGCCGGTATAACAAGCACGTGGACTACGTGCGTTTGGGCCAGTCGGGGTTGAAGGTGTCGCCGGTCTGCCTCGGGATGATGAGCTACGGCGACCCGGAGCGGCGCGTCTGGTACCTCACCGAGGAGCAGGCCGAGCCGATCGTGCGGCGGGCGGTGGACGCCGGGGTGAACTTCTTCGACACCGCCGACATGTACTCCGAGGGGCTGACCGAGGAGATCACCGGCCACCTGCTGGGCAGACTGTTCGCGCGCAGGGACGACTACGTCCTCGCGACGAAGCTGTTCTACCCCACCGGCCCGGGGCCCAACGACCGCGGCCTGTCACGCAAGCACATCATGTCGGCGATCGACGGTTCGCTGCGCCGGCTGGGCACGGACTACGTGGACCTGTACCAGATCCACCGGTGGGACACGGAGACGCCGGTCGAGGAGACGATGGGCGCGCTGCACGACGTGGTGCGGGCGGGCAAGGCGCGGTACATCGGCGCGTCCACGATGCCGGCGTGGCGGTTCGCGAAGGCGCAGTACACCGCGCGGGCGCACGGGTGGACGCCGTTCGTGTCGATGCAGAACTACTACAACCTGCTCTACCGCGAGGAGGAGCGGGAGATGGTGCCGCTGTGCCTCGACGAGGGTGTGGGGATGATCCCGTGGAGCCCGCTCGCGCGCGGGATGCTGGCGGGCAACCGCGAGCGCGGCGGGGTGCGGAACACGCCCCGCGCGGGCAGCGACCGCTTCGCCGAGGAGCTGTACACCGACGACGACTTCGACGTGGTCGACGCGGTGCGCGCGGTCGCGGCGGACCGTGGGGTGCCGGCTGCGCAGGTGTCGCTGGCGTGGCTGCGGGGGAACCCGGCGGTGGCGGCCCCGATCATCGGGGCGACGAAGGAGAAGCACGTCGACGACGCGGTGGCCGCCGCGTCGCTGGTGTTGAGTGATGAGGAGCGGGGCCGGTTGGAGGCGCCCTACCGACCGCACCCGGTGACCCCGAAGTCCTAGGCCGCCGGTGGGCTCGGCACGGTGGGCTTCGCCGGAGCTGTCCACAGGCTCCGCTCGCGGCGACCGAAACCGTCGGTGCCCACCGGTAGGCTGGATCTCGGGGGCCGGGGGCCAGCGGGGTTCAGATCTCGTCCACGTGGTGGATGTTCGCCAGGTCGGTGGGCTCGTCGCTCGGGGTGCCGGCGAACCAGGCGTCCAGGATCTCGGTCAGCTGGGGCGTGCTCGTCAGCCGCAGGGACAGGGCCAGCACGTTCGCGTCGTTCCAGCGGCGGGCGCCTCTCGCTGTCTCCGCGTCGACGCACAGGGCCGCGCGCACACCCGCCACCTTGTTCGCCGCCATCGAGGCGCCGGTGCCCGTCCAGCAGGCCACGATCGCCTGGTCGGCGCGGCCCTCGGCCACATCCCGGGCCGCCGCCTCGCTCGCCCACGCCCAGTCGTCGCGCTCGTCGGGGCTCAGGGCGCCGTGCGGGAGCGGTTCGTGGCCCCGGCCGCGCAGTTCCTCGGCGATTGCCTCGGCCACCCCGACCCGCTCGTCGGCCGCGATCGCGATCCTCATGCCCTCGAGGTTCTCACAGCTTGCGGTACATGATGTGCAGCCCGACGAAACCCTTGGTCGCGTGCTCGAACCCCTCCGGCAGCGTCGCGACGATGTCGAAGCCCAGCGACTGCCACAGGCCGACCGCGCGGGTGTTGGTCTCGACCACGGCGTTGAACTGCATCGCCCGGTAGCCGTCCGCCCTCGCCTGATCGAGCACGTGGGTGCCGAGCGCCCGGCCGACCCCGCGGCCACCGTGCGCGGGATGCACCATGAAGCTCGCGTTCGCGATGTGCGACGCCGGGCCCAGATGGTTCGGGCCCATCTTCGCGGTGCCGAGCACGGTCCCTCCCTCGACCGCGACGACCGTGCGGCCCGGCGGGGTGGACATCCAGCTGTCGCGGGCGCGCTCCTCGGTGACATCCCGGTCCCACGTATAGGTGTCGCCCGCCGCCACGATGTCACGCAGGAACGGCCAGATCTGCGCCCAGTCGTCGGTGGTGGCCTCTCGGATCCGCATGGCTGCCAGCATGTCCGGCCGACCGGCGCCACCGCCAGTCGTTTTCGCTGGGTAGTCAACGGCTACACGATCGGGCGTTACCGACGAGTCGGCCTCCCGCGCGCGCGGGAGGCGGTCCACTGTGGAGGCATGACTTCGTTCCGGCTCAGCGGCACGCTGCTGACCGTCGTGGCCCTCCTGTCCTCCGCCGTCCTCACCGGCACCGCGAGCGCCGACGACCGCCCACAGTCCACTTTGACCCTCACGCTCAAGGCCCCGCAGGGCGCCACCAGCAAGGTTCGCCTCGAGTGCGAGCCGGCCGGCGGCTCGCACCCGAGCCCCAAGCCCGCGTGCGACGAGGTCACCACCGCGGCCGGCGACTTCGACGCGCTGCCCGGCATGCCGCAGCTCATGGCCTGCACGATGGACTACCGGCCGGTGGTCGCGTCCGTCCGCGGCTGGTGGGAGGGCCGGTCCGTGCGGTGGAAGCACAAGTACAGCAACAGCTGCACACTGCGCGCCGACACCGGCGTGGTGTTCGACTTCTAGCGCGACCTCACGCGGCGACCGCCTCGGTCACGTGCAGGCCGCCGTCGTGGAGGAAGCCCAGGTCGCCGGTGCGCAGGAAGTTGTCGGTCGAGCCGCGCAGCCGGGCGCAGAACGTGCGCTCGCTGACGTCGGGCCGGCCGAGGTAACCGACGGCCACGTTCGGGCCGGACACCCAGATCTCGCCCGCGGTGCCGTCCGGGCAGCGGGTCGCGGTGAGCGGGTCGACGATCGCCACCTCGAGCTCGTCGGCCGGGCGGCCGCGGTCCACCACCGGCGTGCCGCCCCAGCGCGCCTTGGTGAACCGGCCCGGGGCCAGGGTGTCGGCGTCGAACTCGGTGGCCGCGGGGCCGCGGCGGCCGGCCACCAGCGCGGTGGCCTCCGCCAGCCAGTAGCAGGAGAAGAAGCTGTCCCGGCGGAACCCGTTGGGGGCCAGCCGGTTCGCGAATGAGTCCATTGTGGACGTCGGGGCGTCGGTGAACGCCACGTCCCAGGCGGACAGGTCGACCTCGGGCAGCGCGGTGACCGCGGCGAAGCCGGCGGCCGGGCCGCCGCTGATCCGGGCGTGCGTCGCGGAGATCGTGGTGAGCCACTCGGCCGGGCTCGACCGCGGGGACAGCAGCGTGGCCCGGCTGCCGGCGTAGATCGGGTGCAGGACACCGGTCATCAGGCCGAGGTCGCCGTAGGGCGCGAGCCGGCTCACCACGCCGGCGTCGGGACCGGCACCGAACAGGCGGCACGTCTGCCGGGCGGACGCGACGAGGTTGCCGTGGTTCACCATCACCCCGCGCGAGCCCGCGTACTGCAGCAACGCCAGCGAGTCCGGCCCGATCGCCGGCCGCCGCCACGCGGACGCCGACGCCTGGAGGTCCACAGTGGACAACGTGACGACGCCGGGAACCGGCGCGGTGGCGATCGCGGCGGCCGGGTCGGCGTCGTCGAGCACCACGTCCAGGTCGCGGTCGCGCGACGGGTCGAGCGGGACGGCCACCGCGCCGGCGTACCAGCAACCCAGCAGCGCGCGGACGTACTCGACGCCGGGCGGCAGCAGGATCAGCACCCGCTCCCCCGCCAGCCCCCGGTCGGCCAGCGCGGCGCCGATCGACCGGGCCCGCGCGTCCAGCTCCGCGTAGCCCACCGAGTCGGTGCCGTCCTCGAACGCGAGCCCGGACGACGTGGACCGCTCACCGAGCACGTCGACGAACGTCGGGGCCATGCCATACCTCCTGGTTGGGTCGAGAACCACTCGACCATGACATCGCGTCCGCCTCAAACCCGGCTCGAGGCCCGCTCAGGTCACCTCGACGATCCGCGCCGACACCAGCTCGCCATCGGCGAGCTCGAGCACGCCGACCGTGCCGTGCGGCTGCCGGCGCCGGTCGGTGGGCGAGCCCGGGTTGAAGATCCGCACCCCGTCGCCGGTCTGGTCGAGCGGGATGTGCGAGTGGCCGAACACCACGAGGTCCGCGTCGGGGAACAGGCGGCGCATCCGCGCGGTCCGGCCGTCCTTGTGGCCGCTGTCGTGGATCATCGAGATGCGCAGGCCGGCCAGCTCCACCGACAGCGTCTCCGGCGCACCCCACGCCACCACGTCCGGCCCGTCGTTGTTGCCGGCCACCACGTGCACCGGCGCGAACCCGGCCAGCTCGTCGAGCACCGACGGCACGCACACGTCGCCCGCGTGCAGGATCGCGTCCGCGCCGCGCAGCTCGTCGGCCACCCGCGGCGGGCAGGTCTTCCACCGGCGCGGCGCGTGCGTGTCGGCCAGGACCACAACCCTCATATTTCACCTTTGACTTATATACCAACCGGCCGTTACCGTGTTGACGTGCACGCCTTCGACATCCTCGGCGACCCGGTCCGCCGCCGCATCCTGGAGCTGCTCGCCGACGGCGAGCGGGCGGCGGGCGAGGTGGCCGCGGTCGTGCAGGAGGAGTTCGGCATCACCCAGCCCGCCGTCTCCCAGCACCTGAAGGTACTCCGCGAGAACGGGTTCGCCCGGGTCCGCGCCGAGGGCACCCGCCGCCTCTACGCCGTCGACCCCGCGCCGCTGCGCGAGGCCGACCAGTGGCTCGACCACTTTCGCCGCTTCTGGACTCCGCACCTGAGCGCGCTGGCCACCGAGATCGCCCGCGGCAAGCGCGACCGCCGCCGGGCCGAGGAATAGCGGAAGGCCCGCACGCCGCGAGGGCGTACGGGCCTCCCGAGGAGACCGGCTCCCGTCAGCCGGCCGGCTCGACCCCGATGCCGTCGACCACCACGGTGGTCACCGACGAGTACGACTCGGTCGTACCGGGGGCACGCCCTCGAAGCCGTCCAGAACCGCCCAGATACGGGCGGTCCCGGTCGGCCAACATGGTCGCCGTCAGGCGGACAGCAGCTGGGCGCAGCGGATGAGCCCGAGGTGGGAGTACGCCTGCGGGTGGTTGCCCAGCGAACGCTCGGCGACCGGGTCGTACTCCTCGGGCAGCAGGCCCGTCGGCCCCGCCGCGTCGACGATCTGGGCGAACAGGTCCTCGGCCTCGGTGCGCCGGCCGGTGAGCAGGTAGGCCTCGATCATCCAGGCCGCGCACAGGTGGAAGCCGCCCTCGTTGCCGGGGAGGCCGTCGTCGCGGTGGTAGCGGTAGACCGTCGAGCCGCTGCGGAGCTCGGCCTCGGTGGCGGTGACCGTGGCGTGGAAGCGCTCGTCGCTCGGGTCGAGCAGGCCGACCATGCCGACCAGCAGGGTGGCGGCGTCGAGGTCGGTGCCGTCGTAGGCCGTCGTGAACGAGCGGACCTCCTCGTTCCAGCCGTTGGTGAGGACGTCCTCGGCGATCTGGTCGCGCAGGCCCGGCCAGCTCGGCTCGACCTCACGCCCGTGCGCCTCAGCGAGCTTGACCGCGCGGTCGATGGTGAGCCAGCACATGACCTTGGAGTACACGTGGTGGCGCGGCCGGTGCCGCTCCTCCCAGATGCCGTGGTCGGGCTCGTGCCAGCGGCGCGCGACGGCCTCGGCCATCGCGCAGACCATCCGCCAGTCGTCGTCGGTGAGCTTGCCGCGGGCCTCGGACAGGGCCGCGACGAGGTCGACGACCGGACCGAACACGTCCAGCTGGACCTGCTGGTTGGCGAGGTTGCCGACGCGCACCGGCCGGGAGCCGGCGTACCCGGGCAGCGTGTCGATCACGGCCTCGGCGGGCAGCGTGGTGCCGGCGATCGTGTACAGCGGGTGCAGCAGCTCCGGGCTCGGCAGCGTGCCGAGCACCCCGTGCAGCCAGGTGAGGAAGCCCTCGGCCTCGGCGGTCGAGCCGACCGACACCAGCGCCTTGGCGGTCATCGCGCCGTCGCGCAGCCAGCAGTAGCGGTAGTCCCAGTTGCGGATGCCGCCGAGCTCCTCGGGCAGCGACGTGGTGGCCGCGGCCATGATCGCGCCGGTCTCGGCGTGGCAGAGCCCGCGCAGGGTGAGCGCGGAGCGCGCCACCAGGTCCTTCTCGACGGGCGGCAGGGTGAGCCCGTCGAGCCACTCGGTCCAGTACGCCGCCGAGCGGGCGGCCCGCTCGCGCTCGGGGACCTTGTTCGGGTCGAGGTCGTTGGTGCCGCAGCGCAGCTCCAGCACGACCGGCTTGTCCGGCGTGGGGGTGACGACCGCGCGGGCGGTGTCGTGCATGCCGTCGGAGCTGATCTCCCAGCTGATCCCGGGGGCCCGCAGCGAGACCGGGTCGGAGGTGCCGAGCACCCGCAGGCCGTCGTCGGACGGGATGAGCCGCACCTGGACCTGGGCGAACTCCGGCCGCGGCGCGAACTCGACCACGGCCTGCGCGGTGCCGGAGATGACCCGGACCAGGTCGGTGCGGTGGCCGAAGGAGTAGTGGTCGAGGTAGTCGGTGACCAGCAGGCCCGACCAGCGCGTCTCCACGGTCATCGTGCCGGACAGGTAGCGCTGGCCCAGCGGCAGCCCGCCGCGCTCCGGCCGGATCGAGAAGTGCCCCGCGGACGCGCCGCCGAGCAGGTCGGCGAACACCGCGGCGGAGTCGGGCTCGGGGTGGCACAGCCAGGTGAGCCGCGCGTCGGGGGTGAGCAATGCCACCGAGCGCTCGCTCGCCAGCATCGTCAGCCGCTCGATCGGCGGGGCCTGCTCGCCGTAGAGCCAGTTGCGCCGCTCCTCCAGCAGGAACGCGAGGACCATGCCGACCTCGGTGGGGTCGGCGATGTGGAACCCGGCGAGCGTCTCGCCGTCCCCGACCTTGATGCCGAGGTCGGGCCCGGACAGGCGGGCGAAGGCCTTCTCGTCGGTGACGTCGTCGCCGACGAACACGGCGGCGGTGGCGCCGACCTGGTGGCGCAGCACGTCGAGGGCGCGGCCCTTGTCGGTCTGCACGACCGCGAGCTCGATGACCTCCTTGCCCTCGGTGACCTGCACGCCCTCCCAGGTGCACGGGCCGGAGCGGACCGTGTCGGAGACCCGCGCGGACACGTCGGGCTCGGCGCGCCGGGTGTGCACGGCGATGCTGGCCGGCTTGACCTCGAGCTGCACCCCGGTCTGGTCGGCGGTGAGCCGCTCCAGCTCCTGCTCGAGCCGGCGGTGCAGGCGGCGGGCGTCGTCGTTGAGCGCGTGCACGAAGCCGATGTCGAACTCGGAGCCGTGGCTGCCGACCAGGTGCACCTCCGACGGCAGCCGGGACAGCGTCGCGAGGTCTCGCAGCGCCCGCCCGGAGATCACCGCGGTGGTGGTCTCGTGCAGTCCGGCGAGCGAGCGCAGGGCGCCGACCGACTCGGTCATCGGCCGGGCCTGCTCGGGGTTCTCCACGATCGGCGCGAGCGTGCCGTCGTAGTCGCAGGCAACCAGCAGGCGCGGCGTGCGGGCGATCTGGACGATCGCACGCCGCAGCTCCGCGGGGAGGGCCTCAGCGGTCATGGCGCGGACCTCGTGCTCGCCGGCAGGGGTTCAACGGTCACGGTCGTTCGACTCTCTCGGAAAGGGGTGTGTGCTCACACTCGTTCTCAAACTCAACGTCGCACACGGCGGCAGAGCCGAACTGTATCGCCCGTCAATGACATCGAATCGCGACCCGGGAAGATCAGGTGACGGCTTCCTGGGTCGAGGGTCGCAGCGCGTCGAGGAACGAGCGGGCCCAGCGGTCGACGTCGTGGGTGAGCACCTGGCGGCGCAGCGCCCGCATCCGCCGGCGGCCCTCGGCGGGGTCGATGGTGAGCGCGGCGTGCATCGCGTTCTTCACCCCGTCGAGGTCGTGCGGGTTGACCAGGAACGCGCTGGTGAGCTCGGCCGCGGCGCCCGCGAACTCGCTGAGGACCAGCGCGCCGCCGAGGTCGTGGCGGCAGGCGACGTACTCCTTGCAGACGAGGTTCATGCCGTCGCGGACCGGGGTGACGAGCATGACGTCGGCCGCGGAGAAGAACGCGACGAGCTCCTTGCGGTCGATCGACTGGTGCAGGTAGTGCACGACCGGCCGGCCGACCCGGGCGAACTCGCCGTTGATCCGGCTGACGACCTGCTCGATCTCGCCGCGCATCCGCTGGTAGTGCTCGACCCGTTCGCGACTGGGGGTGGCGAGCTGGACCATGGCGACCTCGCTGGGGTCGATCCGGCCCTCGGTGAGCAGCTCCTGCAGCGCGTAGAGGCGCAGGTCGATGCCCTTGGTGTAGTCGAGCCGGTCGACGCCGAGGATGATCTTGCGCGGGTTGCCGAGGTCGGCCCGGATCTGCCGGGCCCGCTGGATGGTCTCGCGGCTGCGGGCGATGTTGTCGAGGCCGGAGGAGTCGATCGAGATGGGGAACGCGCCGACCCGCACCGAGCGGTCGCCGACCTGGACGACACCGGGCCGGGTGCGCACGCCGACCGCGCCGCGGCTCGGCTCGAGACCGATGAGCCGGCGGGCGAGCCACAGGTAGTTCTGCGCGCCGCCGGGCCGGTGGAAGCCGACGAGGTCGGCGCCGAGCAGGCCGCGGATGATCTCCGCGCGCCACGGGAGCTGCATGAACAGCTCGGTGGGCGGGAAGGGGATGTGCAGGAAGAAGCCGATGCGCAGGTCGGGGCGCTGCTCGCGCAGCATCGCGGGGACGAGCTGGAGCTGGTAGTCCTGCACCCAGACGATGGCACCCTCGGCGGCGATCTGCGCGCACGCGTCGGCGAAGCGGCGGTTGACCTTGACATAGCTGTCCCACCAGCCGCGGTCGAACACCGGTGTGGCCACGACGTCGTGGTAGAGCGGCCAGAGGGTGGCGTTGGAGAAGCCCTCGTAGTAGTCGCGCACCTCGTCGGAGCTCAGCGTGACGGGGTGCAGCCAGATACCGTCGTCGGCGAACTTGTCGACCTCGACGTCGGGAACGCCGGGCCAGCCCACCCAGGCCCCGCTGTGCGAGCGCAGGAAGGGCGCGAGCGCGCTGACGAGCCCGCCAGGACTGTGCTTCCACCTCTCCGTGCCGTCGGGCAGCCGCTCCAGGTCGACGGGCAACCGGTTGGCGACGACTATGAAGTCCGCGCCGCCGGTGCCGCCACCGCTGCCGATCGGAAGGTCGGTCGTGCTGTCATCCGTCACGCCGGGCGTGCCTCCCTCGAAACCCCGTTCGGTCTTCGAGATTAGTCAACCTTTTGCCGACGTGGGTGACGGAAAGTACCCCCGCCGCAAGGAATCCGCATCACATGGAGCATCGTTCCAGATAATCCCGCAACAAAAGCGCTTACGCGACAGCGGTTCGGGCTCAGTCCAGCCGGCGCCGGGTGGGCCGCAGCGGGCCGGCCATCCGGGGTCCGGCGAAACGGCGTTCCAGGCGGCCCAGGCCGTAGCGGACCGGCTGCGCCAGGTACTCGCCCAGCACGACGCCCGCGGCCAGGGCCAGCGCCACCGACGCGGCGATCATCAGCGTCGGCAGGCCGTTGATGGTGCGCTCGACGGCCAGCTCGAACAACGCGCGGTAGGTCGTGAGGCCGGGGAGCAGCGGCACCATCCCCGACACGGCCACCACCAGCGGCGGGATGCGCAGCCGCCGGGAGATCAGGCCACCGGTGAAGCCGATCACGGTCGCCGCGACGGCCGACGCGGCGATCGTCCCGACGCCGGCCAGCACCAGCGCGCTGTACCCGCCCGCGCCCGCGGCGCCGGCCACCGCGGCGACGAGCGCCGCGCGCCGGGTGGCGTAGCTGGCCAGGGCGAAGCAGCCAGCCGCGGCGCCACCGGCCAGGGTCTGCAGCGGCAGCCGCAACGCGGACGGGGTGAGCGGATCGGCCAGGGTCTGCGGCGGCAGCCCGAGCCCGACCGACACGTTCAGCGCCAGCACCACGCCCGCGATGAGGCCCGCGGTCATCAGCGAGACCTCGATGGTGCGGCCGGCCGCGGTGACGTTGTAGCCCGTGATCGCGTCCTGCACGGTCGACACGACCGAGAGCCCCGAGAGCAGCACGGTGATCGCGGCGGCGACCACCAGCGTGGGCCGCGTCTGTTCGGGCAGCAGGTTGCTCGCGACCAGGGCGAGCGCGGCCGTCGTCGCCAGCGCGCCGCCGACGACCTGCTGGAAGAAGAACGGCAGCGCGCGCTTGTTGAGCAGCCGGCCGACCCGGTCCACCAGCGCGGTGATCACCCCGGCGAACACGGCCATCGCCGCGTCGCCGCCGATCAGCAGGGCGATGGCGCCGGCCATCCCGGCGTAGGCCAGCGTGGCGAGCCAGCGCGGGTACGGGTGCGGCGCGGTGGTGATCTTGTTGAGCTCGATGTGCGCGTCCCGGACGGAGATCTCCCCCCGGGTGATGTCCTGGACCAGCCGCTCGACCAGCGCCAGCCGGGTGTAGTCGAGGCTGCGCGAGCGGACCACCCGCAGCGAGGTGATCGGCGGGTGGTCGACCCCGCGGTGGCAGGTGACGGTGATCGACGTGAAGATGACGTCGACCTCGCAGTGCGGCAGCCCGTAGGCGTTGGCGACGGCGATGATGGTGGCGGTCGCGTCCGACGCGCCGGCACCGGAGGACATCTGCACCTCGCCGATGCGAATGGCGAGGTCGAGTACGAAATGGACGGTCGACTCGTCGGGCAGGGCCGGGCCCTGCACGGCGTTGGCCTCGTGCCCGTCCTCCCGCCGTTCCCGGACGAACCGGGGTGGGTTGTGTGCCCGCGCGGACCGGTTCCGCTGCGCGAACCACACGGTCTTCACCTCCATGTTGATCGCTCGCTGTCGAAGCTATCCCAGGGCTCATCGAAACGCCCGCGGCCGGCGTTAAGGGAGCGGCACGTGGCGTCCCCCACGTGACCTACGATGAGCACCGGCCACCGAGCGTGGCCGATGCCGCTGTAGCCCCCACTGACCAGGGGAAGCGTCGGCGCGCGCCGCGCGCGAACGCTCAGCGTGACGCCAAACGTGACACCGCGTCGACTGGAATCGACCCCATGGGAGCTGCTGGCGGTCTCGCGATACAGCGTCATCGCCGAGACACCCCGCTCACCGGCGGCTTGGTCGACGCCGATGAACCTGGGAAGGCGACCGTTACTGCCGCCGGGTTCGAGCACAGGTGTCGTCTCCCCAGAGACGACCTGCCCACAGCATGCGTCGGTGATCACAGAGCGTCAAGTGCGCCAGGACTCCGCCCGAGGACCGAGACCCTGCGAAGGACGGCATTCGAACGGTTCACCGACTGGAGCCGGCAAGGGGGCTCGAACCCCTGACCTGCTACTTACAAGGTAGCTGCTCTGCCAATTGAGCTATGCCGGCACTGGCCCTGCCAGTTCCCTGCACCCTATCGGAGAGTCCTCGTCGACCGATCCACAGCCCGTGGCCAGCTCGCGTCGGTCTGCCGCGCACGCCGTGGACGCGATCGCCCTGACCGATCACGACGGGATGTACGGGGTGGTGGGGTTCGCCGACCCCGAGAGGCAGCATCGGCACGAATCTGCGCAAGGTCTCGTTCCCGCAGCGCCCCCACTACAACGGCAAGCCCGTTCACCTCACCTGAGCCGCGGCCAGTATTGGCGTGCGCCGGGAAATGACGAATTAATGCGAAAGGTAGCGTCAGGGAATGAGCTGGTTCAAGCGCCGCCGCCCCGACCGCATATTCGACACAGGGCACGATGGCGATGACGAACTCCTCGCCCAGATCAGTCGCCGCAGTGACCTCACCAAG
>NZ_DASWSJ010000235.1:0-10010 GCF_036402745.1 Actinophytocola sp.
CCAGCCGCACCACGTTGGCTCGGCGGTCGGCGGCGGTGCGCACGTTCACCGCGTGGGCGCACCGCCGCGGTCATCTGGCCACGGACCCCGGCGCGCGGCTGGCCTCGCCGCGGCCGCACCGGACGCTGCCGTCGGTGCTGCGGCAGGACCAGGCGAGCGACCTGCTGCAGGCGTCCGAGTCGGGCGCGCGGGAACTGGACGCGGTAGCTCTGCGTGACCACGCGCTGCTCGAACTGCTGTACGCGACCGGGGTACGGGTGTCCGAGCTGAGCGGCCTCGACGTGGGCGATGTCGATCTCCGCAGGCGGGTCGTGGTCGTCTTCGGCAAGGGTGGCAAGGAGCGGACCGTGCCGTTCGGCGAGCCGGCCGAGCGAGCCGTGCGGGAGTGGTTGGCGCACGGCCGGCCAGCGCTTGCCCGGCCGACCTCACCACCTGCGCTCCTGCTGGGTGCGCGCGGTGGCCGGTTCCAACCCGCGAGCGTTCGACGTATCGTGCACGGAGCGCTGGGTGCGGTTCCGGGTGCTCCCGTCATGGGGCCACATGGGCTGCGTCACTCTGCTGCGACGCATTTGCTCGAAGGAGGTGCGGATCTTCGTAGCGTCCAGGAAATTCTTGGTCACGCTACGCTCGCCACCACCCAGCTATACACACATGTGACCGTCGAACGGCTGAAGGCAATCCATGACCGAGCCCACCCCCGCTCCCAATGATTCAGGGGAACGATTGGGGAAACCGGGGCCGCCGCACGCCGGCACGCCGGCAGCGGCGACGAACGGGCACACCGTGACGTTCGGTGTCGGCGTGACGGCCGGAGTCCTGCCGGGCGACCAGCGCACCTTCGACGACGTCGAGGCGGGCATCGTCGCGTTGTGGCGCAGCTTCGGCGAGCGGCGCCAGCAGCGGCTGCGTGACCGGCTGGTGCTGCATTACGCGCCGCTGGTCAAGTACGTCGCCGGCCGGGTCGGCACGGGCCTGCCGGCGCACGTCGAGGTGGCCGACCTGATCCAGTCGGGCATCTTCGGTCTGGTCGACGCCATCGAGAAGTTCGAGCCCGAGCGCGGCCTGAAGTTCGAGACGTACGCGATGCAGCGCATCCGCGGCGCGATCCTCGACGACCTGCGCGCCCAGGACTGGGTGCCGAGGTCGGTGCGTGGCCGGGCCCGCGAGGTCGAGCGCGCGCTCGAGCGCCTCGGCGCACAGCTGCGCCGCACACCCACCGACGCCGAGCTGGCCGACGAGCTGGGCCTGTCCGTCGCCGAGCTCAGCGAGGTCTACGCCCAGCTGCAGCTCACCAGCGTGGTCGCACTGGACGAGCTCGCCGCCGCCGGGCGCGGGTCCACCCCGCTCGCCGACATCCTCGAGGACCCGGAGGCGCTCGACCCCGTCGCGCTGCTGGTGGACCAGGACAACCGCCGCCAGCTCGCCGAGGCCATCGCGCACCTCACCGAGCGGGACCGCGTGGTGGTGACCCTGTACTACTTCGAGAACCTGACCCTGGCCGAGATCGGCCGGGTCCTCGGGGTCACCGAGTCACGGGTCTGCCAACTGCACACCAGGGCGGTGCTGCGGCTGCGCGCCAAGCTGCTCGAGAAGACCGAAGTCTGACCGCTAACCCACCTCCCAGGGATTGACAGTGTGCGTTGCGTCCCGGCGAATGGTGCGGGTATCGGGGGTGGGTGGTGGCTGGCTGCCGTCACGGTCCCCTGAGGTTCCGGTGGTCGGTGCATGACTTCACACGATGATCTACGAGACAGGCCTTAACCCACCTCCTCCCACGGCAGCAGCCGCACGCGGCCGGCGGCGATCAGCCCCAACGGGTCCAGGTACTCCTCGCCTCGCCGCACGCCCCAGTGCAGGCAAGCGGGGGCGCCCGCGCAGCCGGGATGGCCGGGGCGCAGGTGGCCCAGCACCGCGCCGGCCGTCACCCGCTGGCCGGCGGTGACCGCGGGGGTCAGCGGCTCGTAGGTGGTGCGCAGGCCGTTCGGATGGTCGACCGACACCACGCCCCGGCTCGCGACCGTGCCGGCGAACACCACCACGCCGGCGGCCGCGGCCAGCACCGGCTCGCCGACGGAGCCGCCGAGATCGACTCCGCGATGCCCCGGGCCGTACGGGGTCGACGGCGCCTCGAACTGCCGCAGCACCGGATGCGGTGGCGCCAGCGGCCACCCGAACCGCTCGGCGGGCGCGTTCGGCTGCCGCCTGGCCGGCTCGTTCGGTCGCACGGCCGACGAGGGATCCGCCGGTCCCGCCCGCGGCGTCGCCCCGCTCGACCCGGGACCGCCCGCCACGGCCGACTCCGCCGACGCCGATGGCCCGGGCGCCAACGCCCCAGACTCCGACGGCCCGGACGCCCGGAACGATTCCGGTGGTGCGGTGCCAGGAGGTACGGCGGACACGTTGGCCACGACCGGCGAGGGCGGCCTCGAGGTCACTCCGAACAGCGGCGGCGCAACAACCGACGCGAACCCCGACACCAGCGCGAGCACCAGCGTGGACAGCCGAGGGGCCGGAGCCGGGTACGGAATGGGATACAGACCCGGATAGGGGACCGGAGGCGAGGCCCGAGGTGAGGCCCGAGGCGAGACACGGGAAGAGGCACGGGACGAGGTCCGCGGCAAAGTCCGCGGCAAAGTCCGCGGCGACGCCGGAAATGAGGCACGGAACGAGGAAGGAGAGGAGACGGGAGACGAGGAAGGAGACGGGGGAGTGGTCATGCCATCAACCGTGCCCGGGGACACCGACGTCCGGTGGGAGCGACCAGGAATCTGTGGACAACCGGACGCGTTGTGGATAACCGGCCGCACTAGGGGTGGCCAGGTCGAAGGCCGACACCCCGACCGCGTAGACTGCTATCGCGGTCCGTGGCAACACGGATCGACTTCGCGTGCCAGTGCACCTGCCTTTGCGAGAGCGACGGCGAGCGGCATCCGGCGGTCCTGAGATAACGACGTTACTGAAGTTGTTTCGGGTCCGGCTGCCAGCACGGGTACCAGGGCTACCTCGCAACCACGCAGAGGAAGCGGCAACCGACATCGCGCCGAGGGGGACACCCGGCGCGCAGACAGAAGAGGTGCGAACCAGGCCATGGCCGTCGTCACCATGAAGCAGCTGCTCGACTCCGGTGTGCACTTCGGGCACCAGACCCGCCGCTGGAACCCGAAGATGAAGCGCTACATCCTCACCGAGCGCAACGGCATCTACATCATCGACCTCCAGCAGACCCTGTCCTACATCGGAAGCGCGTACGAGTTCATCAAGGAGACCGTCGCGCACGGTGGCTCGATCCTCTTCGTGGGCACCAAGAAGCAAGCCCAGGAAGCGATCGCCAACGAGGCGCTGCGAGTCGGGATGCCCTTCGTCAACCAGCGCTGGCTGGGCGGCATGCTCACCAACTTCTCCACCGTCCACAAGCGTCTCCAGCGCCTCAAGGAGCTCGAGTCGATGGAGCAGACGGGTGGATTCCAGGGTCGCACCAAGAAAGAGATCCTGATGCTCACCCGCGAGAAGGACAAGCTGGAGCGCACCCTCGGCGGTATTCGCGACATGGCCAAGGTGCCCAGCGCGGTGTGGATCGTGGACACCAAGAAGGAGCACATCGCCGTCGGTGAGGCGCGCAAGCTCCACATCCCGGTCGTCGCCATCCTCGACACCAACTGCGACCCGGACGAGGTCGACTATCCGATCCCGGGTAACGACGACGCGATCCGCTCCGCCGCGCTGCTCACCAAGGTCGTCGCCGAGGCCGCGGCCGCCGGGCTGATGGCCCGCGCCGGTGTGCGCAACGGTGTGCCCGACGGCGAGGACAAGCCGGCCGTCGCCGCCGAGGAGCCGCTGCCCGAGTGGGAGCAGGAGCTGCTCGTCGGACAGAACGCCCCCGCCGGTGGCGGTGCCGAGGCGCCGGCCAAGCCGGCTGACGCGCCGAGCGAGTCCTGAACCAAGCGCGCAGATACCGAAAGAAGGATGGATAGAGCCACGATGGCGAACTACACCACGGCCGACGTCAAGCGGATCCGTGAGCTCACCGGCGCCGGCATGATGGCCTGCAAGAAGGCCCTTGACGAGGCCGACGGCGACTTCGACAAGGCGGTCGAGATCCTGCGCATCAAGGGCGCCAAGGATGTCGGCAAGCGCGCCGAGCGCACCACGGCCAACGGCCTGGTCGCGTCCGACGGCGGCGTCATGGTCGAGCTGAACTGCGAGACCGACTTCGTCGCCAAGAACGCCGACTTCCAGGGTCTCGCCGACCAGATCATCGAGGTCGCCAAGGTCGTCAAGCCGGCCGATGCCGACTCGCTGGCCAAGGCCGACCTCGACGGCAAGACGGTCGCCGACGCCGTGCAGGAGCTGTCCGCCAAGATCGGCGAGAAGCTCGAGCTGCGCCGGGTCGTCGCGTTCGACGGTCCGGTCGCCACGTACCTGCACCGGCGCGACCCCGACCTGCCGCCGACCGTTGGCGTCCTGGTCGAGTACACCGGTGACGACGCGGAGGCGGCGCGCGGCGCGGCCATGCAGATCGCCGCGATGAAGCCGCGGTACGTCACCCGCGACGAGATCCCCGAGGACGTCGTCGCCACCGAGCGGCGGATCGCCGAGGAGACCGCTCGCGAGGAGGGCAAGCCCGCGCAGGCCCTGCCCAAGATCGTCGAGGGTCGGGTCAACGGTTTCTACAAGGACACCGTGCTGCTCGAGCAGTCCTCCGTGCAGGAGTCGAAGAAGACCGTCAAGGCGCTGCTCGACGCGGCCGGCGTGACGGTCACCCGATTCGCCCGCTTCGAGATCGGCCAGTCCTGATCCCGAAACCCGAATCCCAGGCGGTGCCCCGCCCTCGCAGTTGCCGAGGGCGGGGCACAGTCCTGTAGTCAGTCCCACGAACCAGGCGCACGCGAGGGAAGGACGTCGTGATGGAAGGCCGTGGACACGGGTTCCGCAGGGTGCTGCTCAAGCTGGGCGGCGAGATGTTCGGCGGCGGCGAGGTGGGCGTCGATCCCGACGTGGTGCAGACCGTGGCCAGGCAGATCGCCGAGGTCGTCCGCGACGGCGTGCAGGTGTCCGTGGTGATCGGCGGCGGCAACTTCTTCCGCGGCGCCGAGCTGTCCCAGCGCGGCATGGACCGCGACCGGGCCGACTACATGGCCATGCTCGGCACCGTCATGAACTGCCTGGCGCTGCAGGACTTCCTGGAGAAGCTCGGCATCGACACCCGCGTGCAGACCGCGATCACCATGGGCCAGGTCGCCGAGCCCTACATCCCCCGCCGCGCCGAGCGGCACCTGGAGAAGGGCCGCGTGGTCATCTTCGCCGGCGGCGTCGGCATGCCCTACTTCTCCACCGACACCGCGGCCGCCCAGCGCGCGCTCGAGATCGGCTGCGAGGTGGTGCTGATGGCCAAGTCGGTCGACGGCGTCTACACCGCCGACCCCAAGAAGACACCGGACGCCAAGAAGTTCGAGCACATCACCCACCGCGAGGTGCTCGAGCGGGGCCTGGCGGTCGCCGACGCGACGGCGTTCAGCCTCTGCATGGACAACAACATGCCGATCATCGTCTTCAATCTGTTGGTCGAGGGGAACATCGCGCGCGCCGTGCGTGGTGAGAGGATCGGCACCGTCGTCAGCACTCCCTGACAGCGGCCGGGGAGACAACAACAGGAGCAGCTTTGATCGACGAGACACTCCTCGACGCCGAGGAGAAGATGGAAAAGGCCGTGTCCGTGGCCAAGGAGGACCTTGGCACGGTCCGCACCGGCCGGGCGACGCCGGGGATGTTCTCGCGCATCGTCGTCGACTACTACGGCTCGCCGACGCCGTTGAACCAGCTGGCCGGTATCTCCATCCCGGAGGCGCGGATGGCGATCGTCAAGCCCTACGACGTGAGCCAGCTGAACGCGATCGACCGCGCGATCCGCGACTCCGACCTGGGGGTCAACCCGTCCAACGACGGCACGATCATCCGCGTGATCATCCCGCAGCTGTCCGAGGAGCGCCGCCGGGAGATGGTCAAGGTGGCCAAGGGCAAGGGCGAGGACGCCAAGGTCTCCATCCGCAACGTGCGGCGCAAGGCCAACGAGGAGCTGCACCGGATCGCCAAGGAAGGCGAGGCCGGCGAGGACGACGTCAGCCGCGCGGAGAAAGAGCTCCAGCACGTCACCGACAAGTACGTCACGCAGGTCGAGGAGCTGGTCAAGCACAAGGAAACCGAGCTCCTGGAGGTCTGAGAAGCTCGCCCAGTGACCAGCGACAGGACGAGTGACGTGGCCGGTGCGGCCGCCGAGCAGCCCGAGCCGACCGAGGAGAGCCGCGTGACCACCGGTAGCACCGCGGCGCCTTCGTCACGCGCGGGGCGCAACGTGCCGGTCTCGATCGCGGTGGGCGTCGTGCTCGGTGCGGCGGTCCTCGTCTCGCTGCTCACCGTGCGGCAGATCTTCGTCGGCGTCGTCGCGGTGGCCGTGGCCATCGGCACGATCGAGCTGGCCGGCGCGCTCAAGCGGGGCGCGGACATCCGGGTCACGCTGCCGCCGGTGCTCATCGGCGGGCAGGCGATGGTGTGGCTGTCCTGGCCGTTCGGCCGCAACGGCCTGCTCGCCGCGTTCGTGCTCACCGTCCTGGCGTGCATGGTGTGGCGTTTCCGCGGCGGCATCGAGGGCTACGTGCGTGACCTCGGCGCGTCGGTGCTGTCGGCCGCGTACGTCCCGCTGCTGGCGTCGTTCGCGGCGATGCTCGTGGTGCCCGAGGACGGCGTGTTCCGCGTGTTGTGCTTCATGATCCTCGTGGTCAGCTCGGACACCGGCGGCTTCATCGCGGGCGTGCTGTTCGGCAAGCACCCGATGGCCAAGGTCATCAGCCCGAAGAAGTCCTGGGAGGGCTTCGCGGGGTCGATGACCGCCGGCATCGCCGCCGGCATCCTCACGATGACGCTGATGCTCGACGGGCAGTGGTGGCAGGGCGCGTTGTTCGGCGCCGCGCTGGTGTGCACGGCCACCATCGGCGACCTCGTCGAGTCGCTGATCAAGCGCGACCTCAAGATCAAGGACATGGGCCATCTGCTGCCCGGGCACGGCGGTCTGATGGACCGGCTCGACTCGCTGCTGCCGTCCGCGGTCGTGTCCTGGCTGCTGTTGCGCCTGTTCGTGCCGCACTGAGCCTGGTTTGCTGGTGAGTGTGGGAATGGTGTCGCGCGCGCGGGAGCGCCTGGCCGCGGTGCGGCGCGGGGCCGACACGTTGCCCAGCCCGAACATCTGGCACTGGCCGGACCTCTACGAGATCGAGAACCAGGCGCAGGACGCGGACGGCGACGTCTGGCGGGTGCTCGCCGAGCTCGTCGACTGGACCGGCCAGGACGTGGCCGACATCGGCTGCGGCGACGGCTTCCACCTGCCTCGCTTCGCCGCCGCCGCGCGCCGGGTCGTCGGCGTCGAGCCGCACCCGCCGCTGGTCCGCCGCGCGCACGCCCGGGTCGCCGAGCTGCCCACCGTCGAGGTGCTGGCCGGCTCGGCGCAGCGGCTGCCGCTGCCGGACGTGAGCGTGGACGTGGTGCACGCGCGGACCGCGTACTTCTTCGGCCCCGGCTGCGAGCCGGGGCTCGCCGAGGCCGATCGGGTGCTGCGCCCCGGCGGCTCGCTGCTGATCGTCGACCTGGACGTGCGGCACCGGCCGTACGGCGAGTGGATGCGCGCGGACATGCCGGGCTACGACACCGCCGAGATCGACGCGTTCTTCGACCGGCAGGGGTTCTCGAGCCGCCAGGTCGAGACGGTCTGGCGGTTCGCCGACCGCGACGACCTGGCGGCGGTGCTGCGTATCGAGTTCTCCGCGAAGGTGGCGGCGCGGGCGATCGCCGAGGTGGCGGACCTGAGCCTGCCGGTCGGCTACCGGGTGTTGCACCGGCGCAAGCCGACCGGGTTGCTCATCCCGTGATCAGTCCTCGTCGTCGTCCTCGTCGGCGGCGGCCGCGGGCGGCTCGACCTCGCCGAGGATGGCGTAGACCTCGCGCCGGGCCTCGTTGAGCACCTCGATCGCGCGCTGCTTCTGGCTCTCCGAGGCCGCGTGCGCGACCTGCATGGTGGCGCCCATGAGCTGGCCGATCGAGTTGCGCAGGCTCACGTCCTGCGGGTCGACGTCCTGCGCGATCTCGTCCCAGGGTGGCGCGACGGCGTGCTTCTCAGCAACCGCGCGGCCTTCCTCGGTGAGCTCGTAGCGACGCTTGCCGCCGCTGCCCTCGGTGCTGACGATGAGGCCCTCGTCGGCGAGCAGCTGCAGCGTCGGGTAGACCGAGCCGGGGCTCGGGCGCCAGACCTGGCCGCTGCGCTCGGTGATCTCCTGGATCATCTCGTAGCCGTGCATCGGCCGGTCCGCGAGCAGGGCGAGGATCGCCGCCCGGACGTCGCCGCGCCTGCTGCGCCGGCCACCCGCGTGCCCGCGTCGCCGACCCCCGCCGCGCCGGCCGCCCGGTCCGCCCGGGAACCCGGGGAAACCCGGCATGCCAGGCATACCCGGCCACGGTCCGAACGGTGGTTGCGGTGGCGGCGGCGGGAACGGCCCGTGAGCCTGCGGTGGGGCGAACGGCCCGAACCCCTCGTGCCCGAAGGCCTCTTGCGGGCCGCCGAAGTCCGGCCGCCCGCGGTGATGGTGATGTTCTCTGTGTCCGAATGATGGACGCATGATCAGTTCCTCCCTGTAGTCATCGCGTGGTATCGCGATATGTTTACGATATATCGGAACGTATCGCGATGCAACGTCATTCCCCAACTGGCGTCGTGGGACAATGGCGGAGCCATGACCGCACTTCCCCTCGTCTTCGACGCACCCCGCCGCGGCCTCCCGCCCCGCCACCTCGCCGACATGTCCGCCGATGAGCGGCGCGCGGCGGTCGCTGAGCTGGGGGAGAAGCCGTTCCGTGCCAACCAGCTGTCGCACCACTACTTCGCGCGCCTCACGGCCGACCCGGACCTGATGACCGACATCCCGGCCGCGAGCCGGGGCCGGCTGGCGGAGACCTTGCTGCCCCCGCTGCTCACCCCGGTCCGCCACATCAGCTGCGACGACGACGCGACCCGCAAGACCTTGTGGCGGGCGCACGACGGCACGCTGCTCGAGAGCGTGCTGATGCGCTACCCCGACAGGGTGACGCTGTGCGTCTCGAGCCAGGCCGGCTGCGGCATGGCGTGCCCCTTCTGCGCCACGGGCCAGGGCGGCCTCCAGCGCAACCTGTCCACGGCGGAGATCGTCGACCAGGTCCGCGCCGCCGCGGCCGCCATCCGCGACGGCGACCTGGGTGAGCCCGGCCGCCTGTCGAACATCGTGTTCATGGGCATGGGCGAGCCGCTGGCCAACTACAAGCGCGTGGTCGAGGCGGTCCGGCGGATCACCGAGCCGGCGCCGTCGGGTTTGGGCATCTCGCAGCGTTCGGTGACGGTGTCCACGGTGGGTCTGGCGCCGGCGATCCGGAAGTTGGCGGACGAGAAGCTGCAGGTTCGGTTGGCGGTCTCGCTGCACACTCCGGATGACGAGCTGCGGGACACGTTGGTGCCGGTGAACACGCGGTGGTCGGTGGACGAGGTGTTGGAGGCGGCGCGGTATTACGCGGACGTGTCGGGTCGTCGGGTGTCGATCGAGTACGCACTCATTCGGGACGTGAACGACCAGCCATGGCGCGCTGACCTGTTGGCGAAGCGGTTGCGCAAGCATCTGAAGCAGCTGGTGCATGTGAACGTGATTCCGTTGAATCCGACGCCGGGCTCGGAGTGGGACGCGGCGCCGAAGCCGGTGGAACGGGAGTTCGTGCGCCGCGTCAACGAGGGCGGCGTCGCCTGCACGGTGCGTGACACCCGCGGCCAGGAGATCGCCGCGGCGTGCGGGCAGCTCGCCGCCGAGGGTTAAGTCGAGTTCGCGTCTCTGCGCGAGAGTCCATCGCTGGGCCGATCACCGACGGCCGACTCGCGGCACCCTCCGATTCGTCGGGTCGTTCGATGAGCTTGCCGTTCTTGAATACCGCGCCCGGCTACGACGAGG
>NZ_DASWSJ010000236.1:0-13796 GCF_036402745.1 Actinophytocola sp.
TCCGGTCAAGAGGGCCCAGCATCGCCAGCGACACCAGGCCAGCAGACCGCCTCACTCAGCCGTCGGCATCACTCCTCCCAGCAAGACCGGGCACCGGCGCCGACCAGCCACAACCACCTAACCCACCGGCATTGGGACTAGTCCGCCTCCCCGGGATTGACAGTGTGCGTTGCGTCCCGGCGAATGGTGCGGGTATCGGGGTGGGTGGTGGCTGGGTGCCGTCACGGTCCCCTGAGGTTCCGGTGGTCGGCGCAGGACTTCACACGATGATCTACGAGACAGGCCTTAGCGTCCTCTGCCGCTTTCTCACGACATCTAGCGATCTTGCTAGACGTCTGGATACTCCTGCATCGACCCTCGGTGACCGTTCGTACACGTCCGGCGGACGAGCTAGTTCACCGATGAATCGTTGGCTTGTGTCCCGCTTCACCGAATAAACTGGTGCGTTTGTGCGTTACAAGGAGCATAATGGTCAGTGGCTGGAGGAACCAGCCAAGCCGTAGAAGGAGATGCAGAACCCCATGAACATCGCCGCGAAGCTCCGAGCCCGCCGCGTCGAGGCCCGCAATCGCCGGGCGGTGGACCGCGCCGTCGCGCAGGCCAAGACGCCGGGCATGCGTGACGAGATCCTGATCATGGCGCAGCGCCAGACCATGATCCGATAAGTCGCAGAAACTTTTTTCGGGCCCGTGTAACGCCCTAGACGTGGGCCACGATGAACCGAATGACCCCGTAGTGCTGGCGGACCCCCGACCTGGCAGCACTACGGGGTTTCCAGCTGGGTGCTCGACGCGTTCGCGTCTTCGCGCCCACCCCTTCGTTTTTGTGCCGGGGGGCCGAGCCCCCGAGCCCCCCACGGTGCGAGGTCGTTCTGACCCAGCGTTGTGCGGTTTGGGCGGGGTTTCCACCTGGTGCCCACGGTCCGGGCTCGTCTCACCCAGGTTGGTGCGGTTGGGCGGGGTTTCCACTGGTGCCACGGTTCGGGCTCATCTGACCCAGGGTGGTGCGGTTGGGGATTGACCGGCTTCGGACAAACTTGGCGTCCTCGGTTGTGTCGCTGTGATCAAGCAAGCACAGTGCCTGGCATGGCTGCTGTGTCCGTGGAGTCGACCGAGCTGTTCGTCGGGACGGTTGAGGCTCCGCTTCAGGTTGTTCGGGTGTCCTTCGCCGGCGCCGGATCGGCTCGCGTGCATGTCGAGGGCCAGGGGGTTTCCACCCCGGCACCCGTCGACGTGGTGGTGCAGGGGCAGATCGGCGTCGAGGTCGGCGTCGACACCCTGGGCGCCACGCCAGGCACCAGACTTCCCACCCGCGCGGTCGTCGTCTCCGGCACCGACCGGGTGGAGCTGGACTTCGAGCTCGTCGTCGCCGAGCCCGGCTGGACCATGCACCTGGTCAGCCACTTCCACTACGACCCCGTCTGGTGGAACACCCAGGCCGCGTACACGGTCGCGTGGGACCAGCTCGACTTCCCCGGCTCGCACCGCGGCGCCCGCCAGCTCGCCGGGTTCGACCTGGTCCGCGCGCACCTCGACCTCGCGCTCGCCGAGCCCGCGTACCGCTTCGTGCTCGCCGAGGTCGACTACCTCAAGCCCTACTGGGACACCTACCCCGAGGACCGCGAGGTGCTGCGCCGGCTCATGGCCGAGGGCCGCGTCGAGATCCTCGGCGGCGCCTACAACGAGCCGAACACCAACCTCACCGACCCCGAGACCACGATCCGCAACTTCGTGCACGGCATGGGCTTCCAGCGCGACGTGCTCGGCGGCGACCCCGCCACCGCCTGGCAGCTCGACGCGTTCGGCCACGACCCCGCGTTCCCCGGCTTCGCCGCGGACGCCGGCCTGACCTCCACCTCCTGGGCCCGCGGGCCGTTCCACCAGTGGGGCCCGATGATCGGCAACGGCGACCCCACGCGCATGCAGTTCCCCAGCGAGTTCGAGTGGATCTCGCCGTCCGGGCGCGGGCTGCTGACCTCGTACATGACCGACCACTACGGCTCCGGCTGGGCCATGGACTCCGCCCCGAGCATCGAGGCCGCAGGCGAGGCCGCGTACGCACTGTTCCGCGCGCTCAAGCAGGTCGCCACCACGCGCGAGGTGCTGCTGCCCGTCGGCGGGGACTACACGCCGCCGAACAAGTGGATCACCGAGGTGCACCACGACTGGGCGCGGCGCTACGTGTGGCCGCGGTTCGTCTGCTCGCTGCCACGCGACTTCTTCGCCGCCGTCCGCGCCGAGCTCGCCGAGCGCGGGGAGGAGCCGACTCCGCAGACCCGGGACATGAACCCGATCTACACCGGCAAGGACGTCTCCTACATCGACACCAAGCAGGCCCAGCGCGCCGCCGAGGCCGCGGTGCTGGAGGCCGAGCCGTTCGCGGTGTTCGCCACGCTGCTCGCCGGCACGTCCTACCCGGACGCGGCGCTGGCGAAGGCGTGGGTGCAGCTCGCGTACGGCGCGCACCACGACGGGATCACCGGGTCCGAGTCCGACCAGGTGTACCTCGACCTCGTCACAAGCTGGCGCGACGCGCACGACCTCGCCGCCGAGGTCCGCGACCAGGCGCTTGCCGTGCTGTCCGCCCAGGTCGCGCCGCTCCCGGGCGACGGCGTGCCGGTGGTCGTGTGGAACTCCTTGAACCACAGCCGTTCCGACCTCGTGACGGTGCGGCTTGCCACGCCCGTGGCCGGCGTCGCGGTGCTCGACGCATCCGGCGCCACGCTGCCCGCGCTCGTCGAGCACGACGGACACTCGGTCACGTTCCTCGCCGCCGACGTGCCGCCGCTGGGCTGGCGCGCCTACCGACTCGAACCGTCCACAGCGGACGGTCAGGGCTGGGTTCCGGTCGACGGCGTGGTCGCGTCGTCGGACCGCTACCGCGTCACGGTCGATCCGGCGCGCGGCGGCGGCGTGGCGAGCCTGGTCGAGCTGGCGAGCGGCCGGGAGCTGATCGCCGAGGGGCGGGTGGGCAACGAGCTCGCGGTGTACGAGGAGTACGCGGACCATCCGACCTTCGGCGAGGGGCCGTGGCACCTGCTGCCGAAGGGTCCGGTCGCGACGTCGGCCTCCGGTGCGGCGGCGGTTGCCGTGACCCGCGGTCCGCTCGGCGAGCGGGTGAGCGTGCGCGGTGCGGTGGGGCCGGTGCGCTACACGCAGACGATCACGCTGTGGCACGGCGTGGACCGGGTCGACTGCTCGACGACCGTCGACGAGTTCACCGGGTCGGACCAGCTGCTGCGGGTGCGCTGGCCGTGCCCGGTGCCGGGTGCGCTGCCGGTGAGCGAGGTCGGGAACGCCGTGGTGGGGCGCGGTTTCGGGCTCATCGACGTCGACTCGGCGCAGCACCCGTGGACGCTGGACAACCCGGCGCACACGTGGTTCGGCCTGTCCTCGGCGGCGGCGCTGCGGTTGGCCGACGGGGCGCTGCGGCCGATCGGCGTGGCCGAGATCATCGTGCCGTCGCTGGCCGAGGCCGCGCCGCTGGCCCGGTCGCTCGCCGTCGCGCTGGCCCGGTCCGGGGTGACCTCGACGGTCTCGTCGGCGACGGGCGCGCGCTACGGCGACCTCGGCGTGGACTCCAACCTGCCGGACGTGCGGATCACCCTGGGGGACGCCGAGATCAACGGTTTCACCGCGTCGGTGTTCGAGGGTGCCGAGACGGGTGTCCACTGGGTGACGCCGGACAAGCCGCTGACCGAGGTGTGGCAGCCGAGCGCGGACCTGCGGGACGCCGGCGCGCTCGGCGTCCTGGTGCTGTCCGCCTCGCGCGAGGAGCTGCCCGCGCTGGTGGAGTCCATTGTGGACGACTTGGCGGACCACGTGATCGAGGTCGGCGCGGGGGATCCCGGCCAGCCGCCGTACGCGGGGCGGACGGTGGCGTTGCTGAACCGCGGGCTGCCGGGGTTCGCGGTGGACTCGGAGGGGACGCTGCACGCGTCGCTGCTGCGGTCGTGCACGGGATGGCCGTCGGGCGTGTGGGTCGACCCGCCGCGGCGGGTGGTGCCGGACGGGTCGAACTTCCAGCTGCAGCACTGGACGCACGAGTTCCGGTACGCGCTGGCCGCCGGCTCGGGTGACTGGCGTTCGGCCGGGATCGCCACGGTGAGTGCCGAGTTCAGCCGGCCCCTGCACGCCGTCGTCGCCGCGTCGTCGGGATCGCTGCCCTCGTCGGGATCGCTGCCCTCGTCCGGGTCGCTGTTGCGGGCCGAGCCGGCCGACCGGGTTCGGCTGGCCGCGGTGAAGGCGGCCGGCAACCCGCTGGTGCGGGGTTCGGCGAAGGCGCCGTCGCCGCGTTCGCGGGTGGCGGTGCGCCTGGTGGCGCACACCGGTGAGCCGGTGTCGGCCCGGCTGAGCTCCGACGTTGTCGAGCTGGCCGACCTGGCGGTGACGAACCTGCTGGAGGAAGGCGGCACGCCGCTGGCCGGGGCCGTCGTGGAGGTCGCCGGCTGCGACGCGGTGACCGTGTTGGCGACTCCCGTCGTGGCTTCCTCCACTGTGGATGGTCCGGCGATCGGTGCCGAGGCCGAGCCGGCCCAGCCGCTGTACGCGAAGTACTGGCTGCACAACCGCGGGCCGGCGCCGCTGGGTGGGCTGCCGCTCGCGGTGCACCTGTCGCCGGCGCTCGCCGACGTCGAGCCCGGCGGGTCGACGACGCTGCGGCTGACCGTGGCGTCGGACTGCACCGACGCCGAGCTGCCGGGGTTCGTCCGGCTCGTGCTGCCGCCCGGGTGGACGGCCGATCCTGCCGACGTCCCGTTCGGCCTGCCGCCCGGAGGCCACCTGGTCACCGACGTGATGGTGACCGCGCCGTCGGATGCCGTGGCCGGCCGGTTCCCCGTGCGCGCGCGGCTGGAGCCGGCCGGTTCGCTGCCGCCGAGCTGGCGGCAGGTGGTGGAGGACGTGGCGGTGCTGACCGTCGGCACGCCGCCGGACGACGGGTTGATCCGCCTGGTCGGCGACGCGGCGCCGGTTCGGGTGCGGGCGGGTTCGACGGCTCGGCTGACGGTGCGGGTGGCGTCGGCGGCGTCCGGCCCGATCGCGCTCGAGGCGGCGCTGATCAGCCCGTGGGGCACGTGGGAGCTGGCCGGCCCTCGCGCGGTCGGTGCCGAGCTGCCGGCGAACGGCGAGGTGGAGCTGGGCTTCGACGTCGCCGCGCCACCGTGGTCGCCGGCCGGCCGGTGGTGGGCGCTGATCCGGGTCGCCGGCGCGGGGCGCCTGCTGTACTCGCCGGCCGTGTCGCTGGAGGTGCTGGCGTGACCACTGTGGACGGTGTCGTCGCCTGGGTGTCGGGCCGTTCCATCGGCGTGTCCGATGTGGACGCTCTGGAGGCGGAGCTGCGGGCCGGCCCGGTGGCGGCCACCCTGCCGCGGGTGGGGACGGGTGAGGGGCGGCAGCTGCGGCGGTGGCTCGTGCAGGTGCTCGTGGCGGAGCGGCTGGTGGCGGCCGAGGCCCGGGCGCGTGGGCTGGGCGATGGGCCCGACCTGGTCGAGCTGGCGCCGGACCGGGCGGCGTTGCTCGGGTTGGGGAGCGTTGCCGCGGACCTGTTGACGCGAAGTGCTGTGGCGCGGGCGGTGTTCGTGGCCGTCACCGCGGACGTCGTGGTCGAGGAGGAGCGGGTGCGGCGCTACTACGTCGCCAACCCCGAGGGTTTCCGGGTGCCGGAGCGGCGGGTGGTGCGGCACGCGATCGCCGCGTCGGCCGCGCCGGTCGACCCGGCCGGTCGTCCACTTCGGACGCTGCGGCGCGGGGAGCTGGCCGGGCGGGTCGAGGAGGCCCTGTTCGCCGCTGCGCCCGGGGAGGTGGTCGGGCCGGTGCGGGACTCGTTGGGGTGGCACACGGTGCAGGTCGTCGAGGTGCGGCCGGGGCGGGTGCGGCCGTTCGAGGAGGTGCGCGACGAGATCGCCGGACGGTTGCTGGCCGCGGCGCGGCGGCGGGCGTTCACCGCGTGGCTGGACCGGCACGCGGTGGCGGAGGTCCGGCTGGCGCCGGGCTTCGAGCATCCCGGCGATCCCGGGCAGCCCGACAACACGCACCGCCACTGATGGCGGACCTCGTGCTGGCCGTGGACATCGGCGGCACCAAGATCGCCGCCGGCCTGGTCGACCGCGCCGGCCGGCTGGTGCGGCACGCGGTCCGGCCGACCGCGCCACCGGTGTTCGAGGCCGTCCGGGCGGCGACCGAGGAGCTCGGCCCCGGCCCGGTGGCGGCGGCCGGGCTCAGCTGCGCGGGCCCGGTGGACGCCGTGGCCGGCACGGTGAGCCCGATCAACATCCCGACGTGGCGCGACTTCCCGCTGCGCGCGCGGATCGGCGCACTGCTGCCCGACGTGCCGATCGCGTTGGCGGGCGACGGCCAGTGCATGGCGCTGGGCGAGCACTGGCTCGGCGCGGGCCGGGGCAGCGACTCGATGCTGGGCATGGTCGTGTCGACGGGCGTGGGCGGCGGCCTGGTGCTGAACGGCCGCCCGTTCGCCGGCCGAAGCGGCAACTCGGGCCACGTAGGCCACGTGATCGCCGAGCCGGCCGGCGGCGACGAGTGCACGTGCGGCGGGCGAGGCTGCGTGGAGACCGTGGCCAGCGGACCGAGCATGGTCCGCTGGGCCCACCGCAACGGCTGGACCATGACACCGATGCCCGCCGACGTGGTTCTGGACGCGGGCCAGAACCTCGCGGCGAGCACGAAATCCGTGGCCGCCCCGGACCCGGCTCGGCGCCATGCCGCGTCGACCGGACGTCGCGTCTCGGTCCTGGGCGGGCCCGGCAGGCAGGGCGTCGCCGGAGCCGAGGTGGGGTCGGGGCGGGGGCTTGCGCTTGCCGCCGCGGGTGGGGATCCCGTTGCCGTGGCGGCGTTTCGGCGGGGTGGGCGGGCGTTGGGGTTGGCCATCGTGGCCGTTGCGGCGGTGTGCGATCTCGAGCTCGTGGTCGTCGGGGGTGGGGTGGCTCAGGCCGGGGAGTTGCTGTTCGCGCCGGTGCGGGAGGCGCTTGCCGAGCACGCGGGGCTCTCGTATCTCGCGGGGTTGCGGGTGGTGCCGGCCGAGCTGGGAACGTCGGCCGGGTTGTTCGGGGCCGCGGCGCTGGCGTTCCGCCAGCTTTGAGACGTATGGTTGCCTCAGTCAAGTAATTGTTTCACGGGAAACGAGGCGCCGTCGATGCCCACTGATGTGCCGGTCGAGCGCATCTCGGCCGTTCGTGCGTTCAACCGCAGCTACACGAAGTTCCTCGGCGCGCTCAACGGACACCTGCTGAGCACACCCTATTCATTGACTGAGGCAAGGGTCTTGTTCGAGCTGGGGCAGCGCGAGGAGACCGAGGTGGCCGACCTGCGCCGGGTCATCGGGTTGGACGCCGGGTACCTGAGCCGGCTGCTGGGACGCTTCGAAGAAGGCGGGCTGGTCCGCCGGGAGCGGTCCACGTCCGACGCCCGGCGGCAGCTGATCCGGCTGACGACCAAGGGGCAGGACACGTTCCGCGTGCTCGACACGAAGTCGGTCGCCCAGACACGCGCGCTGCTCGGCGACCTCAGCGACGAGGAGCAGCAGCGCCTGGTCGACGCGATGGACATGATCCGTCGGCGGCTGGCCGGCGCCGACGCCCGGCCGGAGGTGCGGTTGCGCGCGCCCGCGGCCGGCGACCACGGCTGGGTGATCGAGCGCAACGGCGCGCTCTACGCGCAGGAGCACGGCTGGGACTCCTCCTACGAGGCGCTGGTCGCGCAGATCGTCGCGGGCTACCTGGACAAGCACGACCCCGTGCGCGAGGCGGCGTGGGTCGCCGAGCTGCACGGTGAGCGGGTCGGCGCGATCTTCTGCGTCCGCAAGGACGACACGACCGCCAAGCTGCGGCTGCTGCACGTCGAGCCGGGCGCGCGGGGCGCGGGCGTCGGGTCGGTGCTGGTCGACGAGTGCGTCCGGTTCGCGCGCGAGGCCGGCTACCGGTCGATCGAGCTGTGGACGGTCTCGGTCCTGGCACCCGCGCGGCGGATCTACGAGCGGGCGGGGTTCGAGCTGGTGGAGGAGGACACGTCGGACCGGTTCGGGCACCGGCTCACCGGGCAGACGTGGCGGCTCGCGCTCTAACCGCGGGGGAGGCGGCCCATCAGGTAGAACTCGTCGTTCGGGCGCAGCGCGGTGAGGTGCGCGATCCGGTTGGAGAGCGCGAAGAGCGCGGTGATGGCGCCGACGTCCCAGATCTCCTCGTCGGTGAGGCCCGCGTCGCGGGCCGCCTCGAGGTCGTCGCCGCTGAAGGTGGCCGGGTCCACGGCGAGCGCGAGCGCCAGGTCGACGACGGCCCGCTGCCGCTCGGTGAGCTCGACCGTCCACGGGTTGGTGGCGACCCGGTCGGCGAGCTGCGGGTCCTTGGCGCGAATGCGCAGGACGGCCCCGTGCGCGACGACGCAGTAGGTGCAGCTGTTGGCCCCGGACGTCGCCACGACGACCAGCTCGCGCTCGGCCTTGCTGAGTCCGGAGTCCCGCTCCATGACGGCGTCGTGATAGTCGAGGAAGGCCCGCAGCTCAGCGGGCCGGTGCCCGAGCGCACGGAAGACGTTCGGCACGAACCCGGACTTGTCGGCGATCTCGCCCACCCGCTCCCGCAGGTCGGCGGGAAGCTCGTCGAGCTCGACGACGGGGAACCTGCTCACATCCTCGGCCACGGCCCCCACGGTACTGCGGAGCCCAGCAGGGCCAGGTCGGACTCCGTCTCGGGCTGCGCGTTCCGCGGGTCCCAGGATGCGCGGGACGTACCCGGCTCCTGCGGTGCGGACGATGATGGAGGCATGGCGACCACGATTTCCGGCGGGACCCTGACCCTCGCCGACGACCTGACGATCACCCGCATGGGGTACGGGGCGATGCAGCTGGCCGGACCCAACGTGTTCGGTCCGCCGCGGGACCGCGACGAGGCGATCGCGGTGCTGCGGGCAGCCGTCGAGCTCGGCGTGACCCACCTCGACACCAGCGACTTCTACGGGCCGGTGGTGGTGAACGAGCTGATCAGGGAGGCGCTGCGGCCATACCCCGACGCGCTGCGCATCGTCACCAAGGTCGGTGCCCGGCGCGGCGCGGACGGCGCGTGGATCCCCGCGCTCGGGCGGCGGGAACTCATCGACGCCGTGCACGACAACCTCACCCATCTCGGGGTGGACACGCTGGATGTGGTGAACCTGCGGACCAGCGCCCTCGACACCGTGCCGGACGCGTCGATCACCGACGAGTTCGAGGTCCTGGCCGAGCTTCGGCAGCAGGGGCTGATCCGGCACCTGGGCCTCAGCGCTGTCTCGTCCGCGCAGCTCACCGCGGCGCAGTCGATCGCGCCGGTGGTGACCGTCCAGAACCTGTACAACCTCGCCAACCGCCAGGACGACGAACTGGTCGAGCGGTGCGCGCGGGAGAACATCGCGTACGTGCCGTTCTTCCCGCTCGGCGGCTTCACCCCGTTGCAGGCCGACGAGCTGGCCTCGGTGGCCGCCCGCCTCGGGACCTCGACACAGCAGGTGGCGCTGGCCTGGCTCCTGCAACGCTCACCGGCGATCGCGCTGATCCCCGGCACCTCGTCGCGGGACCATCTCCGCGAGAACATCGCCGCCGCGGACCTTCACCTGCCCGCCGACGCGGTGGCCGAGCTGGACCGCATCGGGTCCGGCCCGGCGGTCACAGGCTGAACGCGACCGAGCGAAGGATCAGGGCCAGGATGAACACCGCGGTGAACGCCAGGTCGATCCCGACCCCGCCGGCGCGCAGCGGGGGCAGCACCCGGCGCACCGGGGCGATCACGGGCTCGGTCCAGCGCTGGGTGATCGCGCGGGCGCGGCTCACCCACCAGGGACCGGTGGTCACCAGTCTCGTCCAGTCCAGGATCATCCGGGCGATCATCAGCAGGATGAACGCCGTCAGGGCGTACCCGAGCAGGGCTCCGATGAGGCTCATGTCGAACTCCTCCGTGGTGGGCCGTGGTGGCCCTCCTACCGGTGTCAACGTGTTCGGCCGGGTCGGAAGTGTCCCTTTTCCTGTGTTCTCAGCCGAAATTCAGGGTGACCGTGCACATGGCAGGTTCGTTGTGTCGATTCTCGGGTGGGATGCCCGTCTAGGGAACGCCTACGACAGCGAGGAGGGACGGCATGGCCAACTTCGTGGGGTTCCTGCGCGGGACCGAGGACGCGCAGACTCACCTGAGCCCGGACGAGGCGCAGCGCACGCTCGAGCGGTACATCGCGTGGAGTGAGGATCTGGAGAAGGCGGGCAACCCGCCGACGGGTGGCGGGCTGTCCCGGCGCGGGCGCGTGGTCCGGCGGGGTGGTGGCGGGCTCGACGTCACCGACGGGCCGTTCGTCGAGGGCACCGAGATCCTCGGCGGGTACATCGCGATCGAGGCCGGCGACCTCGACGAGGCGGAGAAGATCTTCTCGAGCCACCCGCACCTGGAGTTCGGGTCCATCGAGGTCCGCAAGATCGGCCAGCAGGGCTGCGAGGACTGAACCGGCGCGGCGGCCTCCCGGAGACCGGGGAGGCCGCCGCGGCCGGCGGAGGGGTGCGATGGACGAGCAGGCCCGCGGCGTCGTGGAGGGGTTGTTCCGGCAGAGCGCGGGGCGGATCGTCGCCACGTTGACCCGGGTGCTGGGGGCGGGGCGCATCGATGTCGCCGAGGAGGCGGTTCAGGAGGCGTTGCTGCGGGCCTTGCAGCGGTGGCCTTTCTCCGGTGTGCCGGACAATCCCGCCGGGTGGCTCTTCCTCGTCGCCCGCAACACCGCGCTCGATCTCGTCCGGCACGACGAGGTCGTCCGGAACAAGCTGCCGTTGCTGGCGACGGGGGAGGCCTGCGACGCGGACAGCGGGACCGACGACGAGCTCGCGCTCGTGTTCCTTTGTTGCCATCCCGCGCTTCCCGTCGCCTCGCAGGTCGTGTTGACGCTCAAGACCGTTGGCGGGCTGGGCATCGGGGAGATCGCGGCCGCGCTCCTCGCGAAGCCTGCCGCCGTGGCGCAGCGGCTCGTGCGGGCCAAGCGGTGGCTGCGGGACGAGGCCGAGCGGGTCCCCGTCGAGGTGCCCGCGGCGGACCTCGAGGCCCGTGTGGACAGTGTGCTTTCCGTGCTGTACCTACTGTTCAACGCCGGGTACGACGCGGCCGAGGGGGACAGCGCGGTCCGGCGCGAGCTGTGCGCGGAGGCCGTCCGGCTGTGCCGGCTGCTCTGTGTGAACGGTCGGACGGACCTGCCGCGGGCGCGGGCGTTGCTCGCGTTGATGCTGCTGCAGGCGAGCCGGCTGGGCGCGCGGACCGACGAGGACGGCGACGTCCTGCTGCTCGCCGACCAGGACCGGGACAAGTGGGACCAGGACATGATCGCCGAGGGGACGCGGGTGTTCGCCGGCTCGTGCGTGGGGAACGAGCGGTCGAGCTATCACGTCGAGGCGGCCATCGCGTTGTGCCACGTCATGGCGGCCGATGTCGGGAGCACCGACTGGCCACGCGTGCTCTCGCTGTACGACGAGCTGCTCCGGACGAAGAGGTCACCGGTGGTCGCGCTCAACCGGGCCATCGCGGCGGCCATGGCCGGGCACCTGGACCTCGGCGAGCTCGAGCGGCTCGCGCAGGAGCCGGCGCTGCGGGACTACCACCTGCTGCCCGCCGCCCTGGGTGCCCTGTGGTTGCGGGCCGGGCGGCCGGACACCGCCGCCGAGCACTACCGGGAGGCGATCCGGCGGCCCACGTCCGAGCCCAACCGGCGGTTCCTGGAGCGGCAGCTCGACCGGTGCGTGAGCCGGCGGAGCGGGTGACACCGAAGATCACGAACGGTCACCAGCGGATACCGGCGTCGCTGTGGACAACGAAGTCGCCACTGGGTGAACGCGACATGTCCGGCTCATTGCCAGGGCGTTGGCTACGGGTTCTGCTGGCCGCCCGCCCCCAGGGGCTGTGCACAGCTCTGTCCACAGGTTGTGGACAACGCTGGCGAGGGCTAACAGCCTGCACCCATCCGGTGGTGCTCGGCCAGGTGATCGCCCACGATCAGCAGACACGCGATGCAGCGTGGGCCGGTGTGCGATCTGGTGATCTTGTCGATCGGCACGCTGTGGCTGCACGCCGCCTCCACGAAGCTCGCGGGGCGCTCGTCGCTGGCGAACGCGTGTACCCGCGAGTCGTAGCGGGACAGCTGCCACACCCACTTGTCGCACTTGTCGGTCTCGCACATGGCCCGACCTCCACGTTGCTGGCGCTACTGACAGTGCAGACGTCGCCACCTTACGGCCATGATGCAACTTGCAGAAAATCGCGGAGACCACTCTTTCGAGTGATCTCCGCGATCGTCGAAACGGCAGGTCAGCCCAGGCGCTGCTTGAGCACCTCGAGCTCCGCACGCAGCACCGTCGGCAGCTTCTCGCCGATCTTGGCGAACCACTCCTCGATGAGCGGCACCTCGGCCTTCCACTCGGTGACGTCGACCTTCAGCGCGGCCTCGATCTCCGCGCTCGACGCGTCCAGGCCGGACAGGTCCAGGTCGGCCGCGGTCGGCACGTAGCCGATCGGGGTCTCCTTGGCCGCCGCCTTGCCCTCGAGGCGCTCGATGGCCCACTTCAGCACGCGGGAGTTCTCCCCGAAGCCAGGCCACAGGAAGTTCTTGTCCTCGTCGCGCCGGAACCAGTTCACGTAGAAGATCTTCGGCAGCTTGGTGGCGTCGGCCCGCTTGCCGGTGTCGATCCAGTGCTGGAAGTAGTCACCGGCGTGGTAGCCGATGAACGGCAGCATCGCCATCGGGTCGCGGCGCACGACGCCGACCTTGCCCTTGGCCGCGGCCGTGGTCTCCGACGACAGCGTGGCGCCCATGAACGTGCCGTGCTGCCAGTCGCGCGACTCGGTGACCAGCGGGATCGTGGTGGCACGCCGGCCGCCGAAGAAGATCGCCGAGATCGGCACGCCCTTCGGGTCGTCCCACTCCGGAGCCAAGATCGGGCACTGCGCCATCGGGGTGCAGTAGCGGGAGTTCGGATGCGAGGACGGCTCATCGGCGTCCGGGGTCCAGTCCCGCTTCTTCCACGAGGTCAGGTGCGCTGGCGGCTCGCCCATGCCCTCCCACCAGATGTCCCCGTCGTCGGTCAGCGCGACGTTGGTGAACAACGAGTTGCCCTTGGCGATGGTGCGCATCGCGTTGGGGTTGGTGTGGTAATCGGTGCCCGGCGCCACGCCGAAGAAGCCGAACTCCGGGTTCACCGCGTAGAGCCGGCCGTCCTCGCCGAACCGCATCCAGGCGATGTCGTCGCCGAGCGTCTCGACCCGCCAGCCCGGAATCGTCGGCTCCAGCATGGCCAGGTTGGTCTTGCCGCACGCGCTCGGGAACGCCGCGGCCACGTAGTAGACCTTGTTCTCCGGCGAGATCAACTTCAGGATCAGCATGTGCTCGGCCAGCCAGCCCTCGTCCCGGCCGATCACCGACGCGATCCGCAGCGAGTAGCACTTCTTGCCCAGCAAGGCGTTCCCGCCGTAGCCCGAGCCGTAGCTCCAGATCTCCCGCGTCTCCGGGAATTGGCTGATGTACTTGGTCTCGTTGCACGGCCACGGCACGTCAGCCTCGCCGTCGTCCAGCGGCGCGCCCAGCGAGTGCAGCGCTGGCACGAAGTCCTGCTCGTTGCCGTCCTCGTCAAGGAATTTCGGCAGCACCTTCGTGCCCATCCGAGTCATGATCTTCATCGAAACGACGACATACTCGGAGTCGGTGATCTCCACGCCCAGCATGGGTTTCTCCGCCGAGAGCGGGCCCATGCAGAACGGGACGACGTACATCGTGCGGCCACGCATCGAGCCCCGG
>NZ_DASWSJ010000237.1:0-9362 GCF_036402745.1 Actinophytocola sp.
GCGATCAGCGTGTAGGAGGTGCGGACCCATTCCTCGATCTCCCGCCAGCGCTCCCGGGTGGGCCGCGGGCCGAGCGTGATCGACACCCAGCCGTGGCGCCCGAGACCGTAGCCGGTCGGCACGGCGTGCGGATCGGTCGCCACGAGCGCGGCCGCCTCCTCCTTGCCGAGCTTCACGCTGATCCCGGTGGCGTCCCGACCGGCGAACACGAAGTTCTTGCCCTTGACGCGGAACGTCGGCTCGCCGTCCCACGCCTCTATGTCGACCCGCACCGCCTCGGGCAGGCGCTCGACGATCTTCTCCAGCCGCTCCATGTTCGACACGTGCGCACCCTTCCGCGTGAGTGCCGCTTCGTCAACGCTGGGACCGGGGTCCGCCCTTGGGTGGGAACCAGCGTTCGGACAGGACGCCGACCGTGACGCCGGTCAGGATCGCCACGAATACGCCGCCCTGGTAGGGGATCGGGGCGAGGATCAGGGCGACCAGGCCGGCGGTCAGGCCGACCACGATGGACCGGGCGTCGTCCATCGACGGGGCGGCCAGGGCCACCAGCGTGGCGTAGATCGCGAAGTCCAGGCCGAGCCCGCCGAAATCCTTGAGCACGTCACCGAACTCGAAGCCGGAGTACGTGCTCGCGAACCAGGCCACGAACAGCGTCGCGGAGGACGCGAGCATGTACCAGTGCTTCTCGCCGCTGCGGTCCCGCGTGCTGTACCGCCGCTCGGCCAGCGCGTAGATCTGGTCGGTCATCCCGTACGACAGCAGCACCCGCCACCACATCGGCAGCTGACGAACGTACGGGGTCAGCGCCGCACTGTAGATCACGTGCCGGGAGTTCACGATGAGGCTCGCGAGGGCAATGAGCGGCAACGGGGTCCCGGCGGTCATCATGTTGAGGCCGATCAGCTGGATCGTTCCGGAGTAGACGATCAGCGACATCAGGATCGTGTTGGTGACGCTGAAGTCGGCCTGCGCGGCCAGCGCGCCGAACAGCACCCCGAACGGCACCGCGCCGACCACGATCGGCACCACGTCCCGGGTGCCCGCGCCGAGCTCGGCCAGCCGAGTTCTTTCCAGATAGGCGGTCATTGGGCGAACACCACTTTCGCCACCGCGAATGCCAGCACGCTGGAGCCGAACACGAGAAAGAAGTTGTCCTTCTTGATCGCGCCGACCGCGAACCCCGCGACCACGCCGATCAGGTACGGGCCGTAGATCGGCACCCGCGCGGCACCGTCGTCGGAGAGCACGATGCCGGGCACCAGCATCGACAGCAGCACCGCCGGAAGCACGTACGGCAGCGCCCGCTCGACCACCTTGGGCATCGTCCACGCACGGGGTACGGCGAAGAAGGAGAACCGCATGACGAAGACGATCGCTCCCATGAGGACGATCGTGAACAGGACCATGACATTTCCCTTTCGAAGCCGACGGTCAGGAGCTCGCCAGAACGCTGGCGGCCAACAGCTCGGGGCGCGTGACGTTGAGGTAGTGGCCGCCGGCCGGGCTGACCACCACGGTCAGCGGACCGAACCGCGCCCAGGTTCCGACGTGCTGCTCGTGCCCGTCGACGAGCGGGTCGTCCGCGGCGAGTACGGCCGTGATCGGGACGCCCAGCGGGTCGCGCCCGCGCAGCGCGACGGCGAAGGCATGGCTGGCCTCGGACGTGTCGTAGCGGAACGCCCGCGCGAGGTCGGACCGATCCGCGACCGGCCCGGCCGGGGCGAAGCCGGTGTTGTCCACCAGCCACCGCAGGATCTCCTCCTCCGACATGTGCACGACCTCGTTGTCGGCGTGATCGTCCGGGTTCGCCGACCTGAGCAGCTTCGCCACGACGAGCAGCCGCCGCACCGCGATTCCCTTTCGTGTCAACGCGTACGCCGCGGTGAGCGCGGGGCCGCTGCCGGCGCAGTGTCCGAGCAGCGCCACCGGGGTGTCCACCCGCGCGGCGATCTCCTCGGCCAGGTCGGCACCCAGCCGGTCGGCCGGCACCGGTGCCCGCCGGTCGGTCCGCGACCGTCCGGGTAGCTCCACCCCGAGCACCCGCACGCCGGCGGCATGCAGCTCCCGGGCGAGCGGGACGTAGCTGACCGCACCGCCGCCCGCGAACGGCACGCATACCACGGTGAACGCCGGCTCGGGCAGGTCGAGCCCGGCCGCGGCGGTCAGGTCGACCAGCAGGTCACGGCGCGTCTCGCGGTGCTCCCGCATGCTCGTGGCCAACGCGCGGACGGTCGGGCTGGCCAGCAGGTCGTGCAGCGTGATCGCGCCGCCGAGCCGGACCGCGACCTTCATCGCGGCGATCGAGTGTCCGCCGATGTCGAAGAAGTTGTCGGTCACGCCGACCTCCGCGACGCCGAGCCCGAGCACCTCGGCGAACAGGTCGCGGAGCGCGCGCTCCGGCTCGTCCCGCGGCGCCTCGCGCACGTGTGGGCGGGAAGCCGCAACGGAGCGCCGCTCCAGCGCGGCCCGGTCGACCTTTCCGTTACCGGTCAACGGAAAGCTGTCGACGCGTTGGACCGAGTCCGGGTGCAGGTAGCCCGGCAGCCGGGCGGCCAGCGCCTGGCGAACCGCGGCCAGGTCGTACCGGCCCTGGCCGGTGTAGAAGGCAGCCAGCAGCTTCTGGCGCACCACGACGACGGCGTGGTCCACGCCGGGCAGCCGGCCGAGGGCACCCTCGATCTCGGACAGCTCGATGCGGAACCCGCGCACCTTGACCTGGTGGTCGACCCGGCCCGCGCAGTCCAGCACCCCGCCGGGCAGCCAGCGGCCGATGTCCCCGGTGCGGTACATCACCGCGGACCGGTCGTCGAGCACGTTGGGATGAAAGGCCGCCGACGTTCGCTCCGGGTCGTTGACGTAGCCGAGACCGATCCCCGCCCCGGTCACGACGATCTCCCCGAAGCTGCCGATCGGCCGTAGCCGGTTGTCCGGGCCGACGACGTGCAGGCCGGTGTTGAGCACCGCCCGGCCGACCGGCACCCGCTCGCCGTCGGCCGGGCCGGACAGCACGTGGTGGGTCACGTCGTCGGAGGCCTCGGTCGGGCCGTAGGCGTTGACCATGGGCGCGGGGTAGCGGGCGAACCAGCGGCGGGTGAGCCCCGGCGGCAGCGCCTCCCCGGTGACCAGGAGGTACCGCAGCGCGGGCAGGTCCACCGGCCGCAGCTCGGTCTCGGCCAGCACGGCGTCCAAGTAGGACGGAACGACCTCGAGGACGGTGATGTCCGCGGCGGTCCGCAGCAGCGCGGGGATGTCCGTGACCACGTCCTGGGGGACGATCACCGTGGTGCCGCCGACCAGCCACGCGGCGAGGAGTTGCCACACGGAGATGTCGAAGCACTGCGTGGCGAGCTGGGCGATCCGGTCGTCCCCGGTGAGCTCGAGGTCCACGACCTTCGCCCGCAGATGGTTGAGCATGCCCAGGTGCCGGATCAGCGCGCCCTTGGGCTCGCCGGTCGACCCCGAGGTGAAGATGAGGTACGCCGGGTCGTCGGGCCGGGGCCGGGCGTGGACGGGTTCGGCCGGTCCGTCCGGCGCCCGCGTCGTGGTCACCATCGGCGGCTCGTCGAGCACCTCGGCCAGCGTGTCGCGCAGCCGGCCGGCCAGCGCCGCGTCGGCGACGACGTGCCGGCACCCGCTGCGGCGCAGCACCGCACCGAGGCGCGCGGCCGGGTAGGACGGGTCCTGCGGCAGGTACACCGCGCCGAGCTTGAGCACCGCCAGCACCATGACCGCCCAGTCCACGCCGCGCTCCAGCACCGTGGTCACCACCGTGCCCCGGCCGACCCCGCGAGCGCTCAGGCTCGCGGCGGCCCGGGCACTGGCCTCGTCGAGGTCGCGGTAGCTCAGCGACACCCGGCCGTGCACCAGCGCGGTGGCCGCCGGGGTGGCCGCGACCTGCTCGGCGAACAGGTCGACGAACGTGGCGTCCGGCAGCTCGTGCGACGGGCCGGCGCACTCCTCGGTGAGCACGCTCAGCTCCGCGTGGCCGAGCAACGTCTCCGCCCGGAGATCCCGGTCGGGCGCCGTGGCCAGCAGCTCCAGCGCGCGGGCGTAGTAGCCGCCGATCCGCTCGATCTGCTCGGCGTGGAACACCTCCGCGTGGTAGTGCAGTGCCAGCTCGACCCGGTCGGTGATCGCGTCCTGGGAGAACTCCGCGCGGAACGGGAACTCGGTCTGTGCGTTGACCACCGAGCGGACCATGCCGAACCCGTCGCGGGCGCCGAGGTCCTTGAGGACGTGGAAATGCGTGAAGTTGAACACCGACTCGAACAGCGGCTCCCGGGTGCCCGCGGCCCGCTTCATCTGCTGCATGGGGTAGCGGCGGAACGGCAGCAGCCCGGTCTCGGCCCGGTACACCTCGCGCACGAGCTGCGCCCACGAGCCGTCCGCGCACCGCACGCCGAACGGGACGGTGTTGAGGAACAGGCCCGCGAGCCGCTCGCCGCCGAGCACCTCGGGGCGGCCGCTGTGCTCGTAGCCCGTGAGCACGGTGTCCGTGCCGGACACGAAGCTCAGCACGGCGACGTGCGCGGCCAGCAGCACCGACTTCACCGGGACCCGCAGCGCCGCGGCGGTGCGCACCACGCCGGCGGCGACCTGCTCGGTGAGGTCGATGTCGTGGATGACGACGCCGGTCGCGCCGGTGTCGCCCAGCCGGGGCAGCCGGGTGTCGTCGTGCCGGGCGAGGACGTCGAGCCAGTGGTCGCGCTGGGGCGCCGAGGCGACGGCGTCGCGCTCCAGCTGGATGAACTCGCCGTAGCTCACCGCGAGCGGGGTGTGGTCCGGCTCGGTGCCGTCGAGCAGGGCGAAGTAGGTGTCGAAGAGGTCGCGGTGGATCGTGTTGACACTCCAGCCGTCCAGCGCCGCGTCGTGGTAGCTCAGGGTGTACCGGTAGCCGCGCTCGCCGAGCAGGTGCAGGTAGACCCGCACCAGGTCAGGCCGGCCCGGCCGGAACCCGCGGGCCAGCTCGAGCGCCGCGAACTCGCGCAGCCGTTCGTCCTGTTCGGACTCCGGCAGGCCGGTCAGGTCGAACACGCCGAGCGGGCACGGGACCCGGTCGTGCACGAGCTGGACCGGCTCGCTGAAGCCGGCGAGGTGGAAGGACGTGCGGAAGATGGGGTGCCGGGCGGCGACCGCGGTCGCCGCCCGGCGGAACACATCGACGGCCACCATTCCGTCGATGTGATGGCTGAGGATGTCGTGGTACAGGCCACTTCCCGGCTCGGCGCGGGCCGCCTCGTAGAGCAGGCCGGTCTGCAGCGACGACATCGGGTAGGCGTCGTCGACCCCACCAGGCAGCCGGTCCCGGTCGGCGTCGTTCAACAGCGCGAACGGTGGAATCTGTTGACCGGCAACGGGACCGGCGTGCCGCTCGGCCACCAGTGCGGCCAGCTCGGCGACCGACGGGTGAGCGAACAGCTCCTGGAAGGTGAACGCCAGCCCGGCGGCGTGCGCGGCGGACAGCACGGAGATGAACTTGATGGAGTCGCCGCCCAGCGCGAAGAAGTTGTCCCGCACGCCCACCCGCTCCACGCCGAGCGCGGTCACCCAGATGTCGCAGAGCCGCCGCTCGACGTCGGTGCCTGGCGGCGCGTACGCGGTCTCGGCGCGGCGGTCGGGCCGGGGGAGCCGGGCGAGGTCGCGTTTGCCGTTGTGGTTGGTGGGGATCGCGGGCACCGGGACGATCCACTGTGGAACCATGTAGGACGGCAGCTCGGCGGCCAGCGCCACGCGGAACTCGTCCGCGCCGAACTCCCCGCCCGCCACGACGTACGCGCACAGCGAACGGTCGCCGCCGTCGCCGGCGCCGTCGTCGGCGCCGTCGTCGATGGCGGCGACGGCGCAGTCGGTCACCCCGGGGACGCGGCAGGCCACGTGCTCGATCTCGCCGAGCTCGATGCGGTACCCGCGGATCTTCACCTGGGTGTCGATGCGGCCGAGGAACTCGATGATGCCGTCCGGCAGCCAGCGGGCCAGGTCGCCGGTCCGGTACATGCGCCCGCCCGGCCGGACGGGGTCGGCGACGAACCGCTGCTCGGTCAGCTCGGGGGCGTTGAGGTAGCCCCGGGCCAGGCCCACCCCGGTGATGCACAGCTCGCCCGGGGTGCCGACCGGCGCCAGCGTGCCGGCCTTCGTCAGCACGTGCAGCGCGATGTTGTCGATGGGCCGGCCGATCGGCACCGGGCGGCGCGGGTCGACGTCCGCGCAGTCGAAGCACGTGACGTCGACGGCGGCCTCGGTGGGGCCGTACAGGTTCACCAGGTCGGCGTGGCCGACCAGCTCGCGGAACCGCAGTGCCTGGGCGGTGGTCAGGGCCTCGCCGCTGGCGAACACCCGGCGCAGCGACCGCAGGCGCGACACCGCTCCTGTCGCCGCCACGTACCGCAGGAAGGCCTGGAGCATCGACGGAACGAAGTGCAGGATGGTGACGGCGTGCTCGGCGACGTGCTCGACGATCAGGCGTGGGTCGCGCTCGTCGCCGGCGGGCAGGGTGGTCACCGCGGCGCCGGCGAGGGACCACCAGAAGATCTCCCACACCGACACGTCGAAGGTGAACGGTGTCTTGTGGAGGATCACGTCGTCCTCGGCCAGCGGGTGCGCGCGCTGCATCCACGCCAGCCGGTTCACGATAGCCCGGTGCTCGATCATCACGCCCTTGGGCCGGCCCGTCGAGCCGGAGGTGTAGATCACGTAGCACAGGTCCCGCGCGTCGGTGACGACCGCCGGATCGCTGTCCGGGCCGGCAAAGCCGCGCTCGTCGTCCAGGTCGACGAAGGTCACCGCCGTCGTGACGGCCGAGTGCGTCCGGCGGTCCCCGAGCACGATCCGGGTGCCGCTGTGCTCGAGCAGGTAGTCGATCCGCTTGCGGGGCAGCGTCGGGTCGACGGGCAGGTACGCGCCGCCGGCCTTGAGCACCGCGTAGATCGCGACCAGCTCGCGGGGTGAGCGCGGCAGGCACACACCGACGATGTCGCCGCGGTCGACGCCCAGCTCACGCAGCCGGTGGGCAAGCCGGTTCGCGCTTGCGTTGAGCTGTGCATAGGTCGTGCCGTCGTCGGCGATCGCGACCCGGTCCGGGTGCAGTGCGGCCCGCTGCTCGAGGAACTGGTGGAGCAGTGTGGTGGCGGGGAACTCGGCCGCGGTGTCGTTGAACGTGTCCAGCTGGTGCCGATCGCCGGCGTCCAGCAGCGGGCCGACCGGACGGTCCACAATGGACGTTACGTGGTCGAGCAGCGCGGCGAAGTCGGCCGTCAGGCGCTCGGCGGTGGACGCCGCGAACAGGTCGGTCCGGTAGCTCAGGACCACGCGGTCGTCGAGCACGGCGAAGTGCAGCGTGCACCCGGCCGCGGCGGCGTCCGCCGGGGCGAGGTCGCCGTCCACGGCCATCGCGAGATCGCTCGGCGTCACCCCGGCCCGGTCGTAGAACAGCCAGAACGGCTCGCCGGTGTGCGAGGCCGCGTCGAGGTACGCCGCCCGGCACGCGACCAGCAGGTCGCGGACCGAGTCGGTGCGCCGGACCGGGACGGTCAGCGGGAGGGCGGGCCCGGCGGCGCCGGCGGGAGCCGCGACGACCGCGGTGACCTGCTCGGCGTCGGTGGCGCGGGCGGTGACGAGCGCGAGCACCGTCACGTGCAGCACGCGCAGCAGCGTCGGGTCCTGCTGGGTTATGCGCCGCGCCGCGGTCAGCGCGGAGGCGGGGAGCGTCGCGGTCGCGGTGGCGGTCGGCGCGTCGGGGTCGTGGCCGAGGTGATCGCGGATGAGGACGGTCGGCTCGGTGCCGGCGGCCCGGCGCCAGTGCGCGGCGTGGCCCGGGTCGCCGTGTGCCCGGCGGTTCTGCTCGAGGATCGTGGTCACGCGGGCACCTCTCAGAACGCGAAGTCGGCGGCGGAGACGGACACGGGGGTGCCGGCCGGGGAGAACACCGGTGTGCCCGGGGCCTCGACCAGCTCGTCGAGCGCCTGCAGGCACTGGTCGAGCAGGTAGTCGGCGGACGCGGGGTCGAACAGCTCCGTCGCGTACTCCAGGTCGAGCACGAGCCGGTCGGGCCGCCGGTACGCCTGCAGGTTGAGGTCGAACCGCGTGGTGCCGGGGTTGAGCAGCTCCACCGAGATGGCGAGGCCGGCCTTGGTGAGCTCGTGGAAACCGAGGTCCTGGTAGGCGAACAAGGCGTCGAACACCGGGTTCCGGGCGGGATCGCGGGGCACGCCGAGCCGGTCCACCAGGCGCTCGAACGGAAAGCCCTGGTGGGTCAGCGCCTGCCACTGCCGGCTGCCCAGCTGCCGGGCCAGGCCGGCGAGATCGGTGTCGCCGGCCAGCTCGGCACGCAGGCACACCGTGCTGACGAACATGCCGACCACCGACTGCAGTGCCGGGTGCGTGCGCCCGCTCATCGGCGTGCCGACGACGAGGTCACGCTGCCCGGACAGCCGGGCCAGGGTCGCGGTGTAGGCGGCCAGCAGCACCGCGAACGGGGTCGTGCCCAGCGTGCGGGCGGTCCGGTCGACCTCGGTGGCAGGCATCGTGCGGCTGGCCACCGCGCCGTGCACCGCGCGGGAGCGGCCCCGTGGCCGGTCGGTCGGCAGGTCCAGCCCCATCGGCGCGCCGGCGAGCTCCCTGCGCCAGAAGGCCTCGTCGGCCTCGGTGACCTGCCGGCCGTGGCACCACTGGGCGGCCGCGGTGTAGGTCGTGGTGGGCGTGGCCGGCGCGGTCCCGGCGTACAGGTCGAACAGGTCGCTCACCAGCACCCGAAGCGACACCCCGTCCACGACGATGTGGTGTGCGTCAAGGTAGAGCTCGCTCTCGTCCGGTCCAATGTGGACAACGCGGGCACGCAGCAGCGGCGGCCGGTCGAGCTCGAACGGCCGCACGAAGCCCTCGAGCGGGTCGGGCACCGGCACCGCCAGGTACTCGAACTCGGGCGTGACCTCGTCGACCGCCAGCTGCCGGACGGTGCCGTCCACCGGCAGGATGCGCATGCGCAGCGCGTCGTGCCGGCGCAGCAGCGCGGTGAACGCCGAGCGCAGCCGCGGCACGTCGAGCGGGCCGCGCACCGTCAGCCGGACCGGGATGTTGTACGCAAGTGAGCCCGGATCGGCTTGCCACAAGGCGTAGAGCCCGACCTGCTGCGGGTGCAGGTCGACGGCGACACCCGCGGACCGGGGGATCGGCGCGACCGACCCACGCGTGGCGGTGGCGACGGCGTGGGTCAGCTCGGCCAGCGTCGGAGCGGCGACCGCGTCGGCGAAGGACAGCTCGGCGCCGTACCGGTGGTGGACGCGCCCGAGCAGGGCGCCCAGCGTGATCGAGTTCCCGCCGATCTCGAGGAACCGGTCGTGCGGTCCGATCGTGGCCGGGTCGAC
>NZ_DASWSJ010000238.1:0-9440 GCF_036402745.1 Actinophytocola sp.
AGTTCGGCCTGCTCCTCGTCGAGGTAGATATTCGTCCGCTTCATACACCACATCACACACCAGTCGTCGCCGCGACGATGATCCGGCGGTTCGCTGTCCCCTCGGCCTGTGGAACGCGAGGAAGGCGACCACGTGCTCTACTCGGCAGCAACCACGCGATTTTCAGCTGCTCTCGCGCGTCGAGGCGTGCGCCGGGTGCCGGGTGGTGGCGGTGACGGCGCGAACGCGGCGTCGACGAGGGCCTTGGCGACGCCGGCGGCGGCCTTGGAAACGCTGGGATCGTGGTCCATCCACGCGGAGACACCGGCCCCGTCGTAGACCAGGACCAGTTGCTTGGCAAGGGCTTCGGGCTCGGGCGCGCCGGCGGCGTAGGCCAGGTCGAGGAACAGCGAGCGCACCCACATCCGGTATTCCTCGGTGGGCTTCTCCACGGCCTCGCTCGTGTCGGATTCCGCACTGGCGCACATGAACGCACAACCCCGGAAGTCGGGCTCGGCGAAGAGCTGGCCCTGCACCTCGAAGACGCCGACGAGCCGCTCGCGGGTCGTGCGGTAACGGGCCTGGAGTTCCCGGGCCATGCGCTCCCGGGTCTGGGTGTGGCGGCCCCTGAGGTAGGCGCGAACCAGTTCTTCCTTGCTGCCAAAGGTGTTGTACAGCGACGCCTTGGCCACGCCGGCCCGTTTGATCACCTGGTCAATGCCCACCGAGTTCACGCCCTCGGCGTAGAACAACTCATCGGCGGCGGCCAGAAGCCGTCCGCGTGCCGACGTCCGGGTCTTCCTCTCCTCAACCATGACTCCAACAATATCAGACCGACTTGTCTACTGAACTAGCAAACAGGACAGCTAGACAGATCGGTTCAAATGAGCCATCCCGGTGGCCCAGCTGTGGCTCCCTCCATGCGTCGTCCGTGATCCACGCAACATCTTGGCTTTTCCGCCCCTTGAGACGCCTCGTGCGCAGGTGGCGGAGGCTCGTCATGGAGAACGTGGACCACTCAGCGACGTTGACACGAGCAGACAGGGCGGTCTAGTTTGGGGACATCGGGTGAGGCAACGAGTCTATCCTTGGCGAGAGGGAGACCGGATCATGACGGACGACGTCGACATGGACGCACGGCGGACAGCTCTGGTGACCGGCGCAACCTCGGGCATCGGCCGGGCGACGGCCCTGGCACTGGCCGTGGACGGGTTCCACGTGTTCGTACACGGCCGAGACTCCGTCCGCGGCGCCGCGGTCGTGGAGGCGATCGAGAAGGTCGGCGGCACTGGCACCTTTGTCGCCGCCGACCTCACCGACATCCGCGCGATCGAGCAACTGGCGGCGGCGGTCGGAGACGTCGACGTCCTCGTCAACAACGCCGGGTTCTCCTGGTTCGGCCCCACCGCAGACCTGGCGGCGGACACGTTCGACGCGCTGTTCGCGGCCAACGTGCGCTCCGCCTACTTCCTGGTGGCGGCGCTCGCACCGAAGATGGCCGAGCGCGGCCGGGGAAGCATCATCAACCTCGGCAGCATGGTGGGGCAGATCGGACTTGCTGGGAGCGCCGCCTATGGCGCGACCAAGGCGGCGCTGGCCGCGCTGACCCGCGGGTGGGCCGCGGAGTTCAGCCCGCGCGGCGTGCGGGTGAACACCATCGCGCCCGGACCGGCTTACACCGGCGGCGCGGCGGCGGACCGCATCGCAGCACTTGGTGAGACCACCCTGCTCGCGCGCGCCGCGCAGGCCGAGGAGATCGCCACCGTGATCGCGTTCCTCGCCTCGCCGGCGTCCGGATACATCACCGGGGCGGTGATCCCGGCTGACGGTGGACGCACCGCCGTCTGACCCGCACCACCTGGCCGGATCGTCGCATGCAAGGAAGGCGACGAGCCGATCTCCGAGCAGTCGGTCGTCGCCCAACACACCGCGATCGGGATCTACGGCGCGGCGAAGCATTGCGGGCAACACGAGCTGCGCGGCGTACACCTGGTGCGTCATGTTGACCGCCCACGTCTCGCACGTCCCACCCGGGGTGACTGCGGTGTCCACATAGGACACCGCAGTCATCAGCGTGCGCGGTCGTAGACCAGGGCGATCTCGCCCAGCTCGCCGGTCTCCTGGTGCGTGAGCGTCCACTTCGAAGCCGGCAGGCCGTCGTCGAACAGCCGCTGCCCACCGCCGGCGATCTCGGGGGAGATCATGAGATACAGCCGGTCGAGCAGATCCGCCGAAAGCAGCGCCTTGATGACGCTCGCGCTGCTGTTGACCAGGACGTCGCCCGCGCCGGTGGCCTTGAGCTCGGCGGCGACGTCCGCGGCGGGGGCGTTCACCACGCGGGTGCGATCCCACGGCGCCTCGGTCAACGTCGTCGAGAGGACCACCTTCTCCACGTCGACCAGCCACTTCGCGTACCCGCGATCACGAGGATCGGCATTCTCGTCGCCGGCGACCGACGGCCAGTACTCCATGAATCCCTCGGCGTTGAGCCGGCCGAGCAGCGCCGTCGTCGCGGACTCCCAGATGCGGGTGAGGTGCCTTCGCGCGACCTCGGTGGTCGCGTACGCGACGATCGCACCGAGATCACCAGGCCCGCCGGGGCCGTTGTAGCGCCCGTCGAGGGTGAGGTTGATGTTCGCGGTGATCCTGCGGCCGGTCGAGTCGGTCATGACTGTCGTTCCTTGTCCTTGGTAAGTGCCTTGGTAAGTGCCTTGGTGGTGCGCTGGGATGCGCCGACGGCGTCGGCGAGGTTGTCGAGCACCTGGCCCCAGCCGGCGTCGATCCCGGCGATGTAGGGGACGGCCTCGACGGTCGTTTCGGTGATGCGCAGGCCAAGTCGCAGCCGGGTGCCGCCCGGGGCCGCGGTGAGCGCCAGGTCGTAGTGGCCGGTGAACGAGACCGCCCCCGCCTCGTCCCGTACCGAAAGGTCGAACACGAGGTGCTCCGGTTCCTTCGCGGCGTGGACGGTTCCCTCGGAGCGATACCGCCCGTCGGCATCGCGGTACTCGAGGACGGCGCGCCCGCCCACCCGCGGCTCGAGAGCGCAGTTGGTGACGGTCATCGGCGGCGAGGCCCACCAGGACGCCAGCAGGTCCGGGTCGACCCAATGCCGCCAGACGACGTCCCGGGGCGCGGCCAGCACGCGCTCGAACAAGAAGGTACGACCGTCCGCCCACCGATCCCGGTCCGCGACCGCGGACTCCGCTTCGATGGCCGTGCGGTACCGCGCGATGACGTCTCGCTCGTCCTCGTGCGCCTCGGTGGTCTCGACCAGTTCCCGCAGCCGATGCACGAGAGCCGTCAGGGGCGCGGTTTCGACCGCGTAGACGCGACGTTGCCCGAGCGGGAAGACGGTGACGAGGCCGGCGCGGGCGAGGGTCTGGAGGTGCTTGGTGGTCTGCGGCTGCCGTAACCCAGTCAGCTCGGCCAGCTCACCGACCGACCGGGGCCGCTCGGCGAGGAGTTCCACTATGCGCCACCGCGCCGTGTCCCCAAGTGCTGATGCGATCCGATCCATGGGCCAAAGTATTCATCTATCAGAATATTCGTGTCAAGGAATATCTTGAGCTGTTTGTGAAGCGTGGCGCGGGGCCGACGTTCAGGCACCATCCGCACGATCGCCACCGACACTCTGTCCACATCGGACGGTGGCACAGTCGAGCACGCCCGAATCTCACCGGACCCGAGGTCTCGCTGAACCTTCCGTGGCTCCGCCGCGTAACTACCGCCACGGACGCCGACGCGCATCCGATGGGAGGCATGATGTCTACTCAGGACAGAAGGCACACGACGACGGCCCTCGCGGTCTTCTCCATGCTCGGTACGGCCGCCGTTCTGGCTGCCTGCGGCACGAGCGGTTCGGCCGGCGACACCGCCACGTCGTCGACGACGGTCGCCGTGCACACCGAGGACCATTCCGGGCTCGGCCGGATTCTCGTTGACTCATCAGGGAAGACCCTGTACTTCACCGACCAGGAGGCCGACGGCACCGTCCGCTGCGTCGGCACCTGCCTGCAGTTCTGGTTCCCGGCCGAGAGCGGGGACGCGCCGAGCGTGCCGGGCGTGCCGGCGCTCGACGTGGTGCGCCGCGCCGACAGCGGGCACACCCAGCTCACCTACCAGGGCAAACCGCTCTACACGTTCCAGCTGGACGAAGCCGCCGGCGATGCCAACGGACACGACGTCGAGGACGACTTCGTCGGCACGCACTTCGTCTGGCACGCCGTCATCCTCGGTGAGAGCACGCCAGCCCCCACCACGGGCGGTGGCGGCTACGGTGGTGGCGGCTACTGAACGGCGCCGCGGCCACGTGACGCGCACGCCGGTCAGCGGCCCGTGGAAGCGGGCGGCGAGCTGCTCCCGGTAGCCGCTGATCCGGGTGTGCGTGCGCAAGATCGAGTACAGTCCTTTTTGGACCTTCTCCGGGGTTCGCGAAGTCCTGGTGCGCGCCGGGCCGCGCTGTAGGCGGGTGCTGCGGGTGTCGCCGCGCGGATCACGGCAGGGCGGGTCGAGGACCTGCGCCCCGACGAGTTCCGCGTCCTCCTGCGTGAGGAGCAGCCGGCTCGTCCGGTGCCCAGGCCAAGGTGCGATCGGGAACCGCCCCCGGCACGGTTTGAACGCCGTCCCGGCGGGTAGGAGCGGGCGATGAACGTAACTGACCCGGCGGACACCCGGAGCACGGCCGCGCGCGGCCGGTGGTGGTGCGACGCCGTCGTGTACGAGATCTATCTGCGCAGCCTCACCGACCGGGCGGGCGCGGACGGGGTCGGCGACATCAACGGGGTGCGGTACCGGCTGCGGTACCTGCGTGAGCTCGGCGTGGACGCGCTCTGGATCACCCCGTGGTACCGCTCGCCCATGGCCGACGGTGGTTACGACATCGCCGACTACCGCGACATCGACCCGCTGTTCGGCACGCTCGACGACGCGCAGGCGCTGATCGGCGAGGTGCACGAGCACGGCATGCGGATCATCATCGACCTCGTCCCGAACCACACCTCCAGTCAGCACCCGTGGTTCCAGGAGGCGCTGGCCGCCGGGCCCGGGTCGCGGGCGCGGGAGCGCTACATCTTCCGGCCCGGCCGCGCGCCGGGCGAGCCGCCCAACGACTGGCGCAGCGTGTTCGGCGGTCCGGCGTGGACGCAGGTCCCCGACGGCGAGTGGTATCTGCACCTGTTCGCGCCCGAGCAACCCGACCTCAACTGGCGCGACCCCGAGGTGCGCGAGGAGTTCGAGGACATCCTGCGGTTCTGGCTCGACCGTGGTGTCGACGGGTTCCGCATCGACGTCGCCCATGGCCTGATCAAGGACGCCGACCTGCGCGACCTCGGCATCGGCGAGGCGGAACTGGTCGAGCCCCCGCACCTGACGGACCACCCGCACTGGGACCGGCCGGAGATCCACGACATCTACCGCGCCTGGCGCCGGATCACCGAGTCCTACGGCGCCGACCGGATCTTCGTCGCGGAGACCTGGGTCGACGAGCCCGGCCGCGTCGCCAGCTACGTCCGGCCCGACGAGCTGCACACCGCGTTTAACTTCGACTTCCTGCGCAGCTCCTGGGAGCCTCGCGCGCTGCGCTCGGTGATCGACGCGAGCATCGAGGCGCTCAGGGCCGTCGGCGCACCCGTGACCTGGGTGCTGTCCAGCCACGACGTGATCCGCCACCTCACCCGCTTCGGCCAGCCGCACACCGACACCCCCGGAGCCGACCACGGGCAATTGCCGGCGGCGGACCTGGTGCTGGGCACCCGCCGAGCGCGCGCGGCGACCCTGCTGATGCTGGCCCTACCCGGAAGCGCGTACCTCTACCAGGGTGAGGAGCTCGGCCTCGAGGAGGTCGAGGACCTCCCGGACGAGGTGCTCCAGGACCCGGTCTGGCACCGCTCCGGCCACACGGTGCGGGGCCGCGACGGCTGCCGGGTTCCCCTGCCGTGGCGCGGCCCCGTCCCGCCGTTCGACTTCGCCCCGGACGGCGTCGCGCCCTGGCTGCCGCAACCGCGGCACTGGGTCGAGAAGACCGCCGAGCTGCAGGCCGGCCGGCCGGAGTCGATGCTGAGCCTCTACCGCGAGGCGCTGGCCATGCGCCGGACCGACGAGGCACTCGGGGACGGCCCACTGTCGTGGCTGGACTCGCCGCCCGAGATCCTGCTGTTCCGGCGCGACCCCGGACTCGTGTGCGCGGTCAACCTCGGCGAGACGCTGTGGCAGCTGCCCGACCACAAGCTGGTGCTGCTGGCCAGCGAGCCCGTGGTCGACGGCAAGCTGGCGCCGGACACCGCGGCCTGGCTGGAGGTGTCGTCCGGTCAGGGGTTGTGGCGCAGCCGGATCCAGCGATAGCCGTAGCCGTTCAGGTCGACGGCGCCGAGATCGACCTCCTCCGGGTAGTCGTCGTCGGCGACCACGCTCAGCGGCCGGCCGGGCCGGTCGGCCTGCAGCCCGACCTCGACCCGGCACGGCACGTCGGCGAGGTTGTGCAGGAAGAGCATCGCGCCGGCCTCCCCGGTCGCCCGGTGCACCAGAACGTGCGGCGGATCGACGTCGAGCATCGTGTGGTTTCCGGAACCGATCTCCTCGCACTCGCGGAGGCTGTGGAGGGTGCGTTCGAACCAGACCAGCAGGCTGTTCACGTCCCGTCGCTCGTCGGTCACGTTGACCTGCTGGTACCCGTAGGGACCAGCGCTGATCACGGGTACCGGGAGGGTGGCGGGATCCGCGCGGGAGAACCCGGCGTTGACGGTGTCGTCCCACTGCATCGGCGTGCGGATCGCCTCCCGCTCGCGCAGCTCGAGGTTCTCGCCCATGCCGATCTCGTCCCCGTACCGGATCACCGGTGTCCCGGGCATGGTGAACTGCAGGCTGTAGGCCAGCTCGATGCGGCGGCGGTCGCCGCCGAGCATGGGCGCGAGGCGGCGCCGGATGCCCCGGTCGTAGAGCTGCATGTCCGGATCGGGGCCGAAGGCCTCGAACACCTCCTGGCGTTCCTCCGGGGTGAGCCGGCCGAGGTCGACCTCGTCGTGGTTGCGCAGGAACGTCGCCCACTGGCCGTAGCGGGGCAGGTCGGGCAGCTCCCGCACGGTCGCGATGATCGGCCGGGCGTCCTCGCGGGCGAGCGCGAGCATGATCGCCTGGTTGAGCCGGAACGCGAAGATCAGCTGGATCCGGCTGGCCGAACCGTCCGCGTGGCCGAAGTACTCGAGCACCTCGTCGTCGGGCACGTTCGCCTCGGCCAGCAGCGCCGCGTCCCCGCGCAGCCACGACACCCGCTCGCGCAGCTCACGGTAGAACGCGTAGTCCAGATCGCCCTTGCCGATCGACCCGGGCGCCTTCGGCTCGATCACGAACGGCGCCGCGTCGATCCGGTAGCCGGAGACCCCCACCCGTAACCAGGCCTCGGCGATCTTCTTGATCTCCTCGCGCACCTCGGGGTTCTCGGTGTTGAGGTCGGGCTCGAAGGAGTAGAACCGGTGCCGGTACCACGCGCCGGCCTGCTCGTCGTAGGTCCACACCTCGGACTCCACGCCGGGGAAGACCTGCCCCTCGAACCGGTCCGGCGGCTCGGTGTCGGACCAGACGTACCAGTCGCGGTACAGCGAGTCACGGTCCGCGCGGGCGGACCGGAACCACGGATGCTCGTCGCTGGTGTGGTTGACCACGAAGTCCAGCATCACCCGGATCCCGCGTTCGCCCGCCCCGTTGAGGAACTGGCAGAAGTCCCCGAAGCTGCCGTACCGCGCGTGCACGCCGTAGTGGTCGGTGACGTCGTACCCGCCGTCGCGCTTGGGCGAGGGGTGGATCGGGTTGAGCCAGATCGTCGTCACCCCCAGCCGCGACAGGTAGTCCAGCCGGCGCACCATCCCGGCGAAGTCGCCGACACCGTCGTCGTCGGTGTCCTGGAACAGCCCGACGTCGACCGAGTAGATCACCGCGTTGCGATACCAGCGTTCGACCATGCGGCCGGGGGTGCCCACCGCTCGCGTGTCTACTCCGGATCGGGCGGCCGCCGTCCTGGCGGGCGAAGTCCCCGCCGGGTTTTGGTGCTGCCAGGTCGAGGTCGCGCGATCGCCGACCAGCGAGACTTGGTGGCCGTGATCGGCGACGGGAGGAGCGGCGTGGTCCGGATCAGCGTGGCGGCGGACCGATGCTCCCGCGAGGACGATGTGGAACCCCGGCTCACCCGGCGGCCGGCCGGACAAGCACGACACCCGTAGCGCGGTAGCCGTGCGGGGCAAGCGGATCGAGCGCGTTCTCCGGATCTTCGGGGCGGCCGAGGACGCCATCCACGTGCTCGTGGCGATCCTGCTCGTCGGGCTGGCGGCCGGGCTGCTGGGCGGCGCGGTGGTCGACGTGGTTCGCGCGCTGCGCGGCCAGCACGTCGAGCTGCCGGTCGCGCTGGCCATTCTCGACAAGACGCTGGTCCTGTTCATCGTGGCCGAGCTCCTGCACTCCGTCCGGATCACGATCGAGCACGGCGGCCGGCTCAACGCGGAGCCGTTCCTGGTCGTCGGGCTGATCTCGGGGGTGCGCCGGGTACTCGTCCTCACCGCGGAGGCCGAGGTGTCGTTCCGCTGGAACCCGCAGGGAATCGAGCTCAGCATCCTGGCGGCGCTGATCCTCGCGATGGCGCTGGCGATCCTGATCTGGCGCCGCTCCACCCGCCGCGGTGAGGAATCGACGGAGCTCTGAGCGGCTCACCCGACCGGACTCGTCGACCGTGCCCGCTGTCTCCTCCGGGTCTCGTCCAGCTTGATGCCGATGAGGAACAGCAGCAGGACCAGCGTCGTCACGTTCGCCAGGATCACCGCGAGATCGCCGCGGGCTATCCCGTAGACTATCCACAGCGTCACACCCATCGTGAGCACGATGAGGTAGAGCCACGAGAAGTCGCGGGTGGACCTGGTCCGCCACGATCGCACGACCTGGGGCACCCAGCACACGGTGGTGAGGATGCCCGCGAGAAGGCCGACGATGGTCATGAACTGAACTCTCCCTGGCGCGAGCCGACCTTCACGGTGAGCTCCTGCTGTTGTCCCTTACGTGTCCCTTGCGTGTCCCTTTGCGGACGACGACGAGCTTCGTCGCGTCGCCGACGGCGTGCGCGTTGGTCGTCACCGTGTTCTCCCGCGGTACCACCCCGCCGCCCGGCCCGCAGGCGGCCCCGAGTTCGTGAAGTCGGCCATCGACACCTGGTACCCGGGCAGCTCGCGGGGCAACCGGCGCCATGGCGAAATCGACCGGCCAGGCCGGTTTCGACGGCCCGTCCTTGTCCTGTCAGGCCGATAGGCGGCCGAATCGGGTTGGCGGTGCGGGGCTCTCGTCCAGGTGTCAACGGCGCGAGTCGCTACGCCAACCGTCGACTCCCGGCCTGGGCTGGTGTCCCGGTCTCGGCGAGTCCGGTCAGGGCCTGCGGCAGTGGGCCCTCGTGCAGGACGCCGAGGCGTTGGGTGGCGCGGGTGAGGGCG
>NZ_DASWSJ010000239.1:0-8946 GCF_036402745.1 Actinophytocola sp.
GATCGGGGGCAGGGTCATCACGGCCGGGTTGTCGGCTTCGTCGCGTGGCGGGAGCGGGGGCTTGTAGTCGGCGGGCGCGGGTGGTTGCGGGCGGTGGCCGGGTGGCGGGGGAAGCAGACCGTCGTAGTCGGCCTGGGTGACCGGCTCGTAGTAACCCGAACCGGGGCGCGGCGGCAGGTGGTAGCCCGACCGGGCCGCGGCCGGCTCCTGGAAACCGGGCCGCGCCGGCGGCTGGTAGCTGGGCTGGACGGCGGGCGGCTGTTGGTAGCCGGAGCGCGCGGCGGCCGGTTCCTGATACGCGGGCCGGGCCGGTGGCTGGTACCCGGACCGGGCCGCCACCGGTTCTTGGTAGCCGGGGCGGGAAGCCGGGGGGTACTGGCCCGACCGGGCCGCCACAGGTTCCCGATACCCGGGCTGCGCCGGAGGTTCGAGATAGCCCGAGCGCGAGGCCGGTCCATTGTGATAGCCCGACCGGGCCGCCGGTGGCTCCAGATAGCCGGACCGGGCCGCGACCGGTTCCTGATAACCGGAGCGAGTAGCCACCGGTTCTTGGTAGCCGGAGCGGGCAGCCATGGGCTCCTGGTAGCCGGGCGGTCCTTGCTGGAGGGGCGGCGTCGTCTGGGTTTCGTAGGCCAGGGCGGACATCGCGGCGGACAGGGGGGCCGAGGTCGGGGTCGCTATCGGGGCCCGGTAGGCAGGAGGGACGGCCGGTGCGGCCGGGCCGGCGGGGCGCTTCGCCGTGGACTGCCTGCGGCGCATGGCTTCCGTCGTCTGCTGGTCCAGCTTCTTGGACCACTTCAGCATCCCGGCCGGACTGTCCCACGCCAGCACCCCCACGAGCGAGCCGCCCGCGAGGTACCCGGTGACCCGCGACGCGACCGGCTTCGAGCCCGTCAACGACACGGTGTCCTGGGCCAGCGCGGGAATCCCGGCGGCCTGGATGCGTACCCCGTGCTGATCCGACCAGAACCTCGGCAGCGGAGCGTACGGCTTGGCCTCCTCGCGCCCCAGCAACAGGTTCTCGGCGCAGGCGCGGCCCATCTCGACCGCGTTGATCCAGTGCTCGACCCGCCGCGGCACGGTGTCGAAGCGCAGGTTCGGCCAACGCGCGACATCCCCGGCGACGACGATGTCCTCGGCGCCGAGCGCGTGCGTCGTCGGGCCGCACAGCACGCCGTCGTCGACGAACAGCCCGGAGCCACGCAGCCAGTCGACCGCAGGCACCGCGCCGACGCCGAGCACGACGCAGTCGGCGACCACGACCTCCCCTGTGGACAGATGCATGGTCACGCCGTCGGAACCGGTGCCCCAGTTGGTGATCGCGGCATCGGTGACCAGCCGCACGCCGTGTGCCTCGTGCAGCGCACCGACGGTCTCGCTGACATCGTGGCCGGGGACGTTGCGCAGCATCCCCGGCTCGCGCATGACGATCGTCGCGTCGCGGCCCAGCTCCCGGGCCGCCGAGGCGACCTCGCCGGAGAGCCAGCCGCCGCCGATCATGGCTACCCGGCCCTTGCCGGCGCGCAGGTTCTTCTGCACCCGGATCGCGTCGGCGATCGAGCGCAGCACGTGCACCCGCGGGTCGTGCCGGGGCGCCCCGGGCAGGTGCCGGGCCTGCATGCCGGTGGCGATGACGAGGCCGTCGTACTCGATCTCCTCACCGCCGGGCAGGAAGAGCACGTGCTCCTCGGGGTCGAGCCGGGCGACCCGCGTCCGGTAGCGCCACACGGCGTCCAGGTCGGCGTGCGGCAACAGGATGTCCCGCGGCCGGACCGCGCCGGTGAGCAGCTGCTTGGTCAGCGCCGGCCGGTGATAGGGCCGGAACGGCTCCTCGGTGAGGATCATCAGCTCACCGTCGAAGTCGAGCTCGCGCACCCGCTCGGCGGCGCGGAGGCCGGCGGCTCCCGCGCCCACGACGACGATGCGCTCGCGTCTTTCCGGGCTCGTCAACGGTTTCTCCCTCGGGTTGGGCTTTCCGCCTCCGCCAACGTGATCGCGAGCGTGGGGCAGATGCGGGCCGCCGCCCGCGCGGCCTCGAGCTGGCCCTGCGCGACGATCCGCCGGTAGCGCAGCCCGCCGCTGGTGGTGAGCTCGAAGAGCTCGGGTGCCTCCGCCACGCAGAACCCGTAGCGGCGGCAGTGGTCGTTGTCGACGCTCAGCTGGTGGCGCGCCGGTGGGCGCTTGCGGCCGATCACGGCTCGTCCCCGTAGATGCCCGTGCTGGACAGCGCGCGCGACGGCACGAACCGCACCAGCGCGATCGTCACCGTCGGCACCAGCAACGTGATGCCGGCGAGCCACAGGGTGGACAGCGAGCCGGAGTTGAGCGCGCCGAAGAACGCGTGCACCACGCCGCAGCCGAAGGCGACGTAGCTGATCCGGTGGATGCCGAGCCACTGCCGGTAGCTCAACCAGCGGCGGACACCCACGACGATCGACGCGGCCAGCATCCCCTCGAACGCGAGGATGCCGAGCGTGTGCTGGAGCTTGACACCGCCGTTGAACGGCATGAACACCTCCCACGCGGTGTAGACCTCGACCCGCATGAACAGGAGCGCGACGACGTGGCTGAACGCGAACCCGAGGGTGAGCGTTCCCACCACCAGGTGGCCGCTGCGCAGGGCCTGACGCCCCGCGAGGCGGTTGAGCCACCCGGTGGTGGTCAACACGCCCAACGTGAGCGTCAGGCACATCAGTGCGTAGGCGAGCCGGCCAGACACGGCGAACATCTCGTGGACGCCGAGGTCGTGGGCGATGTCGCCGGTCTGGTCGACCGCCTGTCGCAGCAGCAGCACGCGCATTCCTCTGTCGGTTACCTGTTCCTCAGCACCGGCGACCCTGGTTGACGCACCGCACGACGCGGTCCATCAGCGGCGCGGGCATCACGTTGACGAAGTCGCCGTGGTCGGTCACCGGGTTGTGCTTCTCGTCCGGGAAGGAGTCGAGGACGAAGAGGCCGCCCCGCGGCACGTTGTAGGTCAGCCGCATCTGCAGGGCCGGGACCGCCTGGGTGCCAGGCGCGCACGTGCCGCTCGCGTCGGGGAACTTGATGTGGTTGCGGTGGTTGGCACTGTCGATGTTCTGGCCGTCCCAGCAGCTCGGGAAGTCCAGGATCCGCTGGACCGAGCTGCCCCGCGGGCAGAGCGGGTACTTCGTGGTGATCCGGTTCTCGAAGCCGGTGCACGTCCACTTCGCGTTGGCGTTGGCGCCGCCGTTGGTGGAGGCCTTGGCGTCACCGGTGATGATCCGGATGAACTGCGGCATCGCGACGACCGGCCCGGTGGCGTTGCCCTTGAAGGTCAGCTGAGCCCGCGCCGGGGCCAGGATCGTGCCCTGGTTGTGCGGGTTCTCCTCGTCGACGACCTCGTTCTGGCCGGCCGCCGCACGGATGCGGATCACGGGCCAGTAGTAGGTCGACAGGTCGCCACCGCGGCAGGTGGTGCCGGCCGCGGCCAGGCTCTCGTTGGTGGAGTTGGCATCGGCGGTCAGGTTGCCCACGTAGTCGTGCGTGTGGTGGGCACCGTTGCGCACCCCCGGCGCGACGATGAAGTTGTCCGGGTTGCGGTGGCCGTTCTCGTTCTGCCCGCAGCTCGCGACGAACGAGCCACGCGAGGCGCCCCGGCCCGGCCGCGCGTTCATGTTCACCGGCGCGACGTTGCGGATGTTGATGTAGTCCTCGGCCGACGGGCCGATCGGGTCCGCGCACTGCGGGTTGCCGAACTGGTCCTCGGGGGCACCGGCGGGGGGCTCGGGAGCCTGCACTGGCGGCGCGTCACCGGACTCGTCCGGAGCGGCGGCGGGGTCCTTGCCGGCGTTCGGGTCGACGGGGGGAGCCGCGGTCGGGTCCGGCGGAACCTGGGCCGGGGCACCGGCCGCCGGGTTCTGGGCCGGGGCGCCGGCGGCCGGGTCGGCCGCGGGGTTGCCGGCGGGCTGCTCCGGCTGCGCGGCCGGCTGCTGGACGGGCTTGGGGTGACGCGGGTGCGCGGCCGCGGGGGCGGTCATGCCCATCGGGTCACTGGGTGGGGTCCCCATGCCGGGGTTCTGCGCGGGCGGCTGCGCCGACGACGGAGGCTGCGCCGACGGGGGCTGCTGGGCCGGTGGCTGCTCCGCGGGCGGTTGCCCGGCGGCGGACGAGCTCGCCGGTGGCGCGGTCTGCGCGGGGGAGGACTCCGCGGGGGAGGACGAGGCCGGCGGCGGTGCGGTCTGGCTCGCGGGCGGCTGCTCGGGCAGGCACACCGGGTTGACGACGGGGGCCTGTCGGGCCGATGCGTTGCCGATGATGCCGACGGCGACGGTCGTGCCGATGATCGCCATCGCGGCTACACCCGCGACCGTCAGGCGTCGCCGGGTGCGGCGCTGCATCTGGTGTCGTGGCATGGTTTCCTCGCTGTTCGTTGCATTTGTGGAAACGGTGCTCGATCAGGTCGAGCGGAGCAGGCGCGGCACTCCGAGGGTCGCGGCGAACTCGACGGCGCGGATCGCGACCGCGAGGCCCACGTTCACCCCACCGCCGGTATCGACGGCTGCGGGCACGCTGGTCGCGGAGCTGGCCCGAACCCGGGTGCCCGGTGCTGGCGCCGACGTGGCCGGCGGCAGCGGTGCCACCACGGGGAAAGCGGGCTCCCGGTTCGGCCTCGCCTGCTCGTCGAGCGTGGCGAAGTCCACCAAACCGGTGTCCTCCACGAAGTTCAGGTCCGTCTCGATGACACCCTCGATGACGCCCTCGATGACACTGGCCGCCTTCTTCGCGAAGGCGCGGACGGCGTCGGGTGCGGTCTCGGCGCGAACTTCGGCGATGAGCGGGAACACCTCACCGTGCGCCGCACGCAGCAGGTTCGCGAACGCCGCGGCGCAGGCGGCGCCGGTCAGCGCGGAGAGCTCGGCCATCCGGCCCAGCTGCCCCGCACTCGCCTTGCCCGGCAAGGAAACCCGAGCCGTCCGGCGAGCGAGCGGAGCTCCGCATCGAGCCCGACCTGGTCCGTCGCAACGCGTTGGGCGAGCTCCCTGATCCTGCTGCGGGCTGCCGGACGCCGGCGGCGTGGGTTGTGCCGCCGCCGGCGTCGGCCTGCCTGCTGTGAAGGGACGTGCGGTCGCGACCGGCGCACCTAGCCACCCCGAGGTCGCGGCGGCGACCGGGGTGAGTAGCGCCAGTAGCGCCGCGAATCGCATGTGATTTCCTTTCTGGGCAAGGAGATTCCTGATGACACCAGCACGTGCGGTCACCAGCAGATACGGAGACAGGGGAATCGCGGTTCAATCACGGCGACGTAACAAGTGTGATCTGGGTCACTCGACGGATCCCGGTGCTGGGGTCCAGGATGTCTCCCCGTGAGCCGGCGTCCAGGCCCTAGACGGGTAGCCGCCGGCGCGGAAGGCGTCTCGGACAGGACCGGGGGTGGTTTCCCGGACAGAGACGAGGCGCTGGTCAGGATGATCCACCGCGAGTTCGGTGGCGCACTGTTCGGTCATGTCCTGCGACTGACCGGAAACGACCGTCAGTGGGCCGAGGATGTCGTGCAGGAGACCCTGGTCCGCGCCTGGCGCAACGCAGATCGGTTGGACCGAGAGCCAGGCATGTTGCGCGCGTGGCTGTACACAGTCGCGCGGCGCATCGTGATCGATGGAAGGCGTAGCCACAGTGCACGCCCAAGGGAGGTGGATGTGGCGCCGCTTGCGCTCGTGCCGGTTCCGGACCGGTCCGAGCAGGCGCTGTCGGCGATGGTGGTCGCCGATGCGTTGCAGGGCCTGCGGGCCGAACATCGCGAGGCGCTGGAGGAGACATATCTACGGGACCGGACCGTCAACGAGGCTGCAAGCGTGCTAGGGGTCCCACCGGGTACCGTCAAGTCGCGGGTCTTCTACGCGCTTCGCGCACTACGTCGTGTGCTACGGGACGGGGAGGGATAGCGATGTCCAAACCCGACCATGCCGCGAGCCACGTCGACGTCGGCGCCTACGTCCTCGGCATTCTCGACCCGCCGGACGAGGCTGCCTTCGCCGACCACTTCGCCGGATGCGCGCACTGCCGGGCCGAGTACCGCGAGCTCGCGGACCTGCCCCGGCTGCTCGACCAGCTCAAGGAGGAGCCCGCGGCCAGCGAGGGCGCGCTCGCGGGTGCGCTCGCGGAGATCTCGTCCGCCCGCCGAAAACGCGGCCGCAACCTCTGGCTCGCCGCCGCGGCGGTGGGCGTGCTGCTGGTCAGCGTGCCGCTGGTGGTGTGGCGTGCCGGCAACAGCGGCGACGCGCCACCCGTCGCCGGTCCCACGGTCACGGTCTCCGCGCCGGCCAAGCCGAGCGAGACCACGGCCGTGGCCGGCGCCCGGACGCTCACCGCGACGGACCCGGCCACCAACGCGACGGCCATCCTCACCGTGGACGGCGACTCCTCGTCCACCACGGTGGACCTGCGCCTGTTCGCGGTGGCCGGGCCGGCCAAGGGCGAGCTCACCGCGGTCACCCGCACCGGTCACCGCGAGCTCGTCACGCCGTGGGAGATGGGCGTCGACCAGCCGAGCTCCGAGGAGCGCGGCACGGTCGAGATCCCCATGCGGGAGATCGTCGGCTTCGAGCTCCGGCAGACCGCCGGTCCGGTGAAGATGGACTTCGCCACCTGACAGACCATCCCCGCCCGGCGCGAAGAGCGGTCGCACCGGGTGGACCTGGTGGTTCTGCCGAAGGGTCCGCGCCGCCGAGCGATCCGTCGTCCGGCGGTTTCGTGCTGTCCGGGGCCCTGCGGCTCAGTCGAGCTGGGGTCGCACCTCGCTTGCGATGACGGCCAGGTGGTCCAGGTCGTCCAGGTCGAGGATCTGCAGGTAGGCAACGGTGGCGCCGGCCTCGGCGTAGCGGCGCAGCTTCTCGGCGGCCTCCGCGGGTGTGCCGGCCACGGCGTTCGCCCGCAGGCCCTCGACGTCGCGCCCGATCGCGGCGGCCCGGCGCGCGACCTCCGCGTCGTCCTTGCCCACGCACGTCTCCACGGCGGAGGAGAAGACCAGGTCGTCCGGCGCGCGGCCGACCGCCTCGAGCGCCGCCCGCACCCGGCCGAACTGCGCGGCCGCGTCCTCCGGCGAGCAGAACGGGGTGTTGAACTCGGTGGCGTGCTTGGCCGCCAGCGCGGGAGTCTTCGACGTGCCCATCCCGCCGACGATCACCGGCACCGGTGACTGCGCGGGCTTGGGCAGCGCGGGCGAGTCGACGAGGGTGTAGAACCGGCCGTCGTAGGAGAACCGCTCGCCGATCGGCGTGGCCCACAGCCCCGTGACGATGTCGAGCTGCTCCGCGAGCCGCGCGTGCCGCTCCTTGGGGAACGGGATGCCGTACGCGCGGTGCTCGGCCTCGTACCACCCCGCGCCCAGGCCCAGCTCCACCCGCCCGCCGGACATCTGGTCGACCTGCGCGACCTGGATCGCCAGCACCCCGGGCAGCCGGAACGTCGCCGCGGTGACCATCGTGCCCAGCCGGATCGTGCTGGTCTCCCGGGCCAGCGCGCCCAGCGTCACCCACGCGTCGGTCGGGCCGGGGAGCCCGTCGCCGCTCATCGTGAGGTAGTGGTCGGATCGGAAGAACGCGCTGAAGCCCAGGTCCTCAGCGGCGCGCGCGAGCCGCAGCTGCGTGTCGTAGGACGCCCCCTGCTGGGGCTCGATCATGATGCGGAGATCCATGGCGCAATATCACCACACGGCGGGCTATCCGGCGCCGTGCGGCCAGGTCATCCGGACCGTCGTGCCGTAGTCCCCGCGCTCCACCTCGGTCTGCCGGGACAGCTTCCGGATCAGCTCGAGACCCCGCCCGACGCCGTCGTCGGGCGGCTGCCACCGGCCCCGGTCCGCGACGGTCACCTCCACCGCGCCGGCCGCGAGCCGGGCGTGCAGCTCCAGCGGTCCCACGGTGCCGAGGGGGTAGGCGTGCGTGACCGTGTTCGCCATCGCCTCGTAGCTCGCGAGGCTGATGTCGTAGGTCAGGTCGGCCGGAATCCCCTCGTTGCGGGCCCACTCGATGAGCTGGCGCCGCAACCGCGCGGCCAGTTGCGGCGACGCGGGTCCCTGGTGGTGCAGGGAGGCGGGAGCGTCGTCGTGGTGCTTGCCCGGGTTCATGACTGTGTGCCTGCCTTCCCGCCTACGGGGCATTGGGACCCGGTTACCCGTCCCGGTGCGGACCATTCATCCGGATTGCGTCCGGTTCAGGACACCGCGAGTGGGATGTCATCGGCGTACGCCACGCTCGACGGCAGCTGACCAACCATCGGCTCTACAGGCGTTGAGTACCGGCGATTACTGTGCGAGTTCGTATGAATACCTTCACCCGACAGGGGGTACCCCATCGCATGGCCGAACCGGACAACACCAATTCCGACGTCACCGGGCCCTCGCGCGGCTCGCTCGTCACGTTCCTCCTCCAGGACAAGGAGGGCGAACGGTTCCGCATCGGCGAGGTCGTCGGCCCGCTCGAGCCGGACCCCGTGACCGGGGACGTCTGGGTCGGCGTGCGGACCTCGCACAAGGCGCTCAACCAGTCGGTGCACCTCGTCTCGACGTCCTCGATCGTGCACGTCACGCCACCCGGCGGCCGAGCCAAGGGCGCGGCTTAGATCTCTAGGGCTAAGGCCTGCCGCGTAGATCATCGTGTGAAGTCCGACCACCGGAACCTCAGGGGACCGTGACGGCACCCAGCCACCATCCACCTCGATACCCGCACCATTCGCTGGGACGCAAGGCACACTTTGAAATCCCGGGGAGGCGGACTAGCTGCCGAGGACGCGGGCCAAGTAGGCGTTGGTGAACCTGCCGGCCGGGTCGCGGGCCCGGCGCAGCTCCGCGAAGTCCGTCCACCGGGGATAGCGCGGGGCGAGGTCCGCGGCGGTGGCCGCGAAGCACTTGCCCCAGTGCGGGCGGGCGCCCAGCGGGAGCAGCGCGGCCTCGAGGTCGGGCAGGAGCGCGAACACGGCGGCGGG
>NZ_DASWSJ010000240.1:0-2405 GCF_036402745.1 Actinophytocola sp.
GTCGTGGGGCAGCAGCCGCCGCGGCGGCACGGTCACCGTGATCGGGGTCGGCGCCAGGACCAGCCCGGTCGAGTTCAACGCGCTGGAGCTGTACTGGTTCGGCCGCACCCTGCACGGCTGCGTCTACGGCTCGTCCGACCCAGACGTGGACGTGCCCCGCCTGCTGACCGAGGTGGCCGAGGGCCGGGTCGACCTGGCCGCGCTGGCCACCGACACCACCGACCTGTCCGGCGTGAACGCCGCGTTCGAGCGCTTCGGCCAGGGCGGCCGCACGATCGTCCGCTTCTAGTCCGCCTCCCCGGGATTAAAAGTGTGCGTTGCGTCCCGGCGAATAGTGCGGGTACCGAGGTGGGTGGTGGCTGGGTGCCGTCACGGTCCCCTGAGGTTCCGGTGGTCGGCGCAGGACTTCACACGATGATCTACAAGACAGGCCTTACTCCCAGGTGATGGGGAGCTTGTGCAGGCCGTAGATCGTGTGGTCGTCCTTCACCGGTAGCTCGGCGGCGGGGACGGCCAGGCGCAAGGTCGGGATGCGGGCGAACAGCGTGTCGAACACGACCTGGAGCTCGACGCGGGCCAGGTTCTGCCCCAGGCACTGGTGCGCGCCGAACCCGAACGCGACGTGGTTGCGCGCGCCGCGGTCGACGTCGATGCGCTCGGGGTCGGCGAAGACCGACGGGTCGTGGTTGGCGGACAGGTTGACCGTCAGCACGCCCTCGCCCGCCTTCACCGGCACGCCGCCGATCGACGTGTCGGCCATGGCCACGCGGGAGGTGACCCACTCGACGATCGTCAGGTGGCGCAACAGCTCCTCGACCGCGTTGGGCGTCTTCGCCGGGTCGCGGCGGATCGCGGCCAGCTGGTCGGGATGCTCGAGCAGCGTCGCCGTGCCGAGGGAGATCATGTTCGCGGTGGTCTCGTGGCCCGCGATGAGCAGCAGCAGCGCCAGGCTCGTCAGCGCTTCGTGGTCCTCGGTCCCGGCCGCCCGGTGCGCGAGGACCTGCCGGCCGAGCAGGTCATCGGTCGGCTCGGCCTCCTTCGCCTTCACCAGCTCGTCCATGTAGGACCGCAGCTCCTCGCTCGCGACCCGGGCCTCGTCCTCGGCGGCGGTGCGGCGCAGCAAGGTGCTCGTGCGGGCCTGGAAGAAGTCGTGGTCGGCGTACGGCACGCCGAGCAGCTCGCAGATCACCAGCGACGGCACCGGCAGGGCCAGCGCGGCCACCAGGTCCGCCGGCCGCGGCCCGGCCAGCATCGCGTCGATGTGCTCGTCGACGATCTGCTGGATCCGCGACCGCAAGGCCGCGAGCCGCTTGACGGTGAACTCGCCGAGGACCGCGCGCCGGGCGGGCCCGTGGTCGGGCGGGTCCATCGAGATCAGCGTCGGCTTGGCGGTCTGCCGCGACTGCACGGCGCGCCGTCCGATCACCAGCGGGAAGTTCGGGTTCAGCCGGTTGGCACTCACGTTGGGGTCGGTGAGCAGCGCGCGCACGTCCTCGTGCCGGGACGCCGCCCACACCTCCTGCCCGGTGCTGAGCGTCACCTTGGTCATCGGCCCGGCCTCGCGGTCGGCGAGATGGCCCTCGGGTGCGTGGAAGGGGCAGCCGCGGGGTGGCGGAAAGGTCGACTCGGTCATCGATGTCCCTCTTTGTACGGATCTGGAAGGTTTCCGTCCGGTTGCTTCCGACGGTAGCCATTCCGACGCGCTCCGTCCAGGTGACAGGGGTGCGATACTCACCGGCATGACGTCGGACGCCGCGACCCCGCTGCGGTCCGACGCGCGCCGCAACCGTGACCAGATCCTGCGGGTGGCGAGGGAGATCTTCGCCGAGCAGGGCCTGGCCGTGCCGATGGAGGAGATCGCGCGCCGGGCCGAGGTCGGCGTCGGCACGCTCTACCGCCGCTTCCCCGACCGCGACGCGCTGATCCGCGCGGTGTTCCGGGACAGCTTCCGCGCGGTCGCCACCGAGATGCGGACCGCGCTGGACGAGGAGCCGACCGCGTGGGACGCGCTGGTCCGGATCATGCGGCTTTCCGCGCAGCTGCGGCTGTCGATGCGGCTGCACACCTACTCGCCGACGGTCGCGGCCGTCGTCCGCGCCGACGAGGAGTCCGAGCGGTTCCGGCGCACGGCGGTCGACGTGCTGGAACAGGTGATGGCGCGGGCGCAGGCCGAAGGCACGCTGCGCACGGATGTGGGCGTGGGCGACCTGTCGATGCTGTTCGTGTCGGTCGTGCACCAGACGCACAACCTCACCGCGGAGGCCGCGCGGCTGGCGCCCGGCCGAGTGCTCGCGATCATGCTCGACGGCCTCCGCGCACCGGCCCCGGACGCGCTGCCCGGCCGGCCGCTGAACCGCGCCGACCTCGACGCCGGGTTCGCCGGATAGGGCGCGTCCGGCGGGTCA
>NZ_DASWSJ010000241.1:0-2024 GCF_036402745.1 Actinophytocola sp.
GGTCGGCTACACCCGGCCGGGGACGCGGGATGGTCCCCGACCGCATAGGCTGATCACAGCGAGACTGGGCACAACGCCAGGGGAGGTCGGCGGACGTGGGACCCGCGAGCGTTTCGGGGAGCAGCGGGTTGTCGCGGTACAGGCGGCGACGACCGCTACCCGCGCTCGTCCTGTTCCTGGTGCTGGCAGTAGTGGCGGTGTTCGTGTGGGTGAAGGTCCTCAACACCGCGAACGACGTGGACTTGGCGATTCGGTGCAACTCACCCGGCAACGTGCCTTCCTCTTCGGCTCCACCGGTCGAAGGTGCCCCGGTGGCCCCGAAGCCCGGCACCGTGCTGGGGCACGACGCGCTGGATCGCACGGATCCGGCTCCGGTGAACGACATCCAGTTCCGCGTCTTCAACGCGAGCACGCAGCGGAACCAGGCCCGGTTCGTGGCCACGACCCTGGTGGAGCTCGGGCTGAAGCAGGCCGCTGAGCCGGACAACGACCCCGTGTACCCGGCCAACGACATGACGTGTCGCGGGCAGATTCGGTTCGGCGCACCGGGGTCTTCCGCGGCTCGTACCTTGAGTTTGATCGAGCCTTGTCTCGAGCTGGTGCGCGATGAGCGGCAGGACGCCACCGTCGACGTCGCCATCGGGAAGAAGTTCGACGAGGTCAAGCCCAATCACGACGCCCGCAAGGTGCTCGACCAGTTGGCCACCTGGGCTGAGCAGCAGCCCGATCAGTCCGGCGGGCAGGTGGCCGAGGCCGGGCCGCCCACTCTCGTCTCGGCGAACGTTGCCGCCGCACGGGATGTGCACTGCTAGCTCCCGCGTGTCGAACCCCCAGACACCCCGTGTCGAACCCCGGACACCGCGAGTCCCCCGCTCAGGCACCGCGAGTCCCCCACTCGGACACCCCGAACTCCTCCACCGAGTCCTGCGCCGGTCCGACGAGCCACTCGCCGCTCGAGCTGACCGACCAGCGCTTGATCATCGAATCGACCATGTTCGGGTCGGGGTGGCGCGCGAGCATGCGCGCGTCCGGCATGGTGCCGCTCGAACTCCGTCCATCGACAACGTCCACCAGGTCCGCGACCTGATCGCCACCACCATCGGCGCTCGCTAGACCTTGCCGAAGCCGCTCTCCACCAGGGCGGTGTGCAGGTCCGCGGCGATGCCCGGCGTGGCGGCGAACGTGGCGTCCGCGCCCAACTCGGGAGACGAGCCGGGCAACCGCACCACCGCACCGGCCTCCTCGGCCACGAGAGCGCCCGCGGCCCAGTCCCAGCGGCCCAGCGCGTGCTCGGCGTAGCCGTCCAACCAACCGGCGGCGACGGCGCACAGGTCCAGCGACGCGGCACCCGCTCGGCGGATGTCGCGCACTCGCGTGGACAGCGCGGCCCACGTGTTGGCCTGCCGCTGCCTGCGCTCGGGGCTGTAGCCGAAGCCGTAGCCGATCAGCGACAGGTCCAGGCGGGTGGCCGCCGAGACGCCCAGTCGGACGCCGTCGCGGAACGAGCCGTGCCCGCGGGCCGCCGTCCACACCCGGCCGCTGACGGGCTCGACCACGGCACCGGCCACGGACACGCCGTCCAGCTGCGCGGCAATGGACACGGCGTACCAGGGGAAGCCGTAGAGGTAGTTGACCGTGCCGTCGATGGGGTCCACGACCCAGGTCAGGCCCTCGACGGCCGCGGTGCCGCCTTCCTCCTCACCGATGACCGGCTCGCCCGGCCGGAGCGCGGCCAGGCGGTCGCGGACGAGCTGTTCGGAGGCGCGGTCGGCGGCCGTGACCACGTCGGTGTCGGTGCTCTTGGTGTCCACTCGGCCGGCGACTGCCGAGTGACGGGTGCGCTGGACCAGCTCGGCGGCCTCGCGCGCGATGTCCACCGCGACGTCGACCAGTGGGCGCGGATCGAAACTCAACTGTTCCACCTACGTCACTCTCGCGGGACTATCGGAGAACCTCAGGCTAGTGTCTGCGGCCACGGTTACTGAATCGAGTAGGAAGGGCCATGGGGATGGGCATTACCCGCG
>NZ_DASWSJ010000242.1:0-22801 GCF_036402745.1 Actinophytocola sp.
AACGTCGTGGTCGACGACGGCGCCCAGATCGGCGTCGACCTGTCCGCCGACCGAGCGCGCTACACGGTGAGCCCGGGCGGCGTAGTGGTCCTGGGCAAGGGCGAACGGGTCGAGTAGGCGGCCACGGCCCTGGCCTGCGTCTCGCGTTTTCGGACGCCCGTGTGGCCGAAGTCGCGCCCGGCATCGCCAGCGTCCTCGTGCCCGGGCACCGACGCCGCTCGCGCTCGTCGACGTCCTCAAGCCCCCAATGCGGTCGTCCGGATCGCCCGGACTTCGCGAATGCCCTCGGCCCTCGCTCCACCAACGCCCACGCGCGCACGCGCCGCGAGGGCAGCCTCCACCAACTGCCCTCGCGCGCACGCGCGCCCGCGAGGGCAGCCCCCACCCACTCCGGGGGCACCCCATGCATCCATTCTATCGGTCGGTACCGACGAAAAGGCTGGTCAGGCGGGGGTTGTGGATAACTTGGGGTGCGAGTGGCGCCGGTCGTTCGGGAAATCACCCGTTAGTGGGCTTTCGCGGCCACCAGCAAGCCGTCGCCGATCGGAAGCAGAACCGGGACGAGGCGGTCGTCCTCGCGGACGGCTCGGGCGACCTCCCGCAGCGCGACGGTCTCCGCGTCCCGGCGCGCCGGGTTCGCCACCCGCCCGGACCACAGGACGCTGTCGAACGCGATGACCCCGCCCGGGCGCAGCAGCCGCACACCCTGCTCGTGGTAGGTCGGGTACTCGGGCTTCGCGGCGTCGACGTAGAGGAGGTCGTACGCCTCCTCCGTGAGCCGCGGCAGCACGTCCAGCGCCCGGCCCATGATCAGCCTGGCGCGCCCGGCTGGCACCCCGGCTTCGGCGAACGCCCTCTTGGCCGCGGTCTGGTGCTCCGGCTCGACATCGATCGAGGTCAGGACGCCGTCGGCGGCCATGCCGCGCAGCAGGTACAGCCCGCTGACCCCGGCGCCGGTCCCGACCTCCACGACGGCCTTGGCCCGCAGGGCGGTGGTCAGGAACCGCAGCGCCGCCCCGCCCCCGGGCGAGATCGGCGCACAACCCAGCTCGTTGCTCCGCGCGCGAGCCGAGACGAGCGCGTCGTCCTCGGTGAGGTAGCCCTCGACGTACGCGCTCAGCGCTTCTGAGTCGATCGTCGGCGTATCGGATGCCACGGAGTGTGAGATTAGCGTTGTCGGGGCGGAATCGGGTGAACGCGGCGTCTAGTGAGGTCCGGGCATTTCTCAGGCGCCTCTCAGCCGACTCTCACTACCTTCACATCGAGGTACCCCATCATTCACGTTTGACGGGGACCAACAGCGGTATAGGGGATATCCGGGACCGCGACAGGCGAGGGTGGGGAACACGATGAGCAGGGTCGGCGTTGAGAGTGGCAGTGGGGCAGACAGCCCCAAGGAGGTGGCTACCCGCCCGATGCACACGCAGTCGACAGGCTCGGTGATAGCCGAGGCGCACCCGGTGCAGCTGGACGAGTCCAACTGGACCCCACCGTCGTGGGACGAGGTCGTGCGCGAACACGCGGACCGCGTCTACCGGCTTGCTTACCGGCTCACGGGCAACGCGCACGACGCGGAGGATCTCACGCAGGAGACCTTCATCCGTGTGTTCCGCTCGCTGGCCAACTACAAGCCGGGCACGTTCGAGGGCTGGCTCCACCGCATCACCACCAACCTCTTCCTCGACATGGCCCGCCGCCGCTCACGGCTGCGCATGGAAGGCCTCCCCGAGGACACCGACCGGCTCGCCGGCGACGACCCGAGCCCGGAGCAGGTGTACGCGGAGACGCATCTCGACCCAGATCTGCAGGCCGCTCTCGACGAGTTGCCCCCTGAGTTCCGCGCGGCCGTCGTGCTCTGTGACGTCGAGGGCCTGTCGTATGAGGAGATCGGCGCCACCCTGGGCGTGAAGTTGGGTACTGTTCGAAGCAGGATCCACCGGGGACGACAGGCTTTGCGCGCGTCGCTGGAGCGGCGCAGGGAACTGGTATCGGAGGGTAGGTCGTGACCGACGAGCGCGGTTGGGGTCTGTCCGAACAGCACCTTCTGCCGGACGCGGTGGTGGCCTTCGTCGACGGCGAGCTGCCGCCGAGGGCACACGACCGAGCAGCGTCCCATATGGTCAGGTGCGCGTACTGCGCGGCCGAGATCGTGGCTCAGCGGCAGGCGGCCTCTGCCGTCCAGTCGGCTGACATGCCGGCGGTGCCGGCGGCGCTGCTCGCCACGCTGCGGGCCATCCCTCAGCAGGTCGAGATCCCGGCCACCCCGGACGGCCTCGCCATCACCGCCGACGGCCAGCTGGTCGTCGTCCAGAAGCCTGACCAGATGCCAGCGAGCTCGGTCCCTTTTGGGTCCAGCGCGCCACTCGGCTCGTCCGCCAAGCTCGGTGAGGGCCGGTCGGTCCTCGGCCGTCGACCCAGCCGCCGCGCTGCTCAAGGTGCCGGCGTCGTCGTGTCGGGCCTCGTGCTCGGCGCGCTCGCGTTGGTCACCACCGGCGGTGGCGGCGACGAGCCCAAGCCGCAGACTCCACCGGACGCCAACCGGCCAGCGGTCGGTGCGGACAGCGTCCAGCAGCAGGCGGGTTACGTCACGCTGCGCACCGCCGGCCGCTAGCCCCACCGCTACGCCAACTTCACCGGTGATCAGGCAGGCTTGGGCCCGATGAACGACCAGGTGTTCCCCGAGCCGAACGGCGCCGACCGTCCTCGCCTCGGCCCTCGACCGCTGCACCGCCCGCAGGTGGATTCCTCCAGCGCGGCGGTGTTCGGCCGTCCGGCCGGGGTCGACGGGGCGTTCTCGCCTCCGCCCGGGGGGGCTCCTGGTGCGCGCTCGGCGTTCGGCGAGATGAAGGCTGCTCCGCCCGCACCCGAGTCGCTGGCCAGCGCGTTCGGTCGGCCGGCTGGCGCCACCGAGGTCCTGCAGCGCCCGCCCACCGGGGAGGCGCCCAACGGCGTCGACCCGTGGGACGACGAGGCTGCCGGCGATCCCTGGCGCGATCCCGCGGCTGGTGCGGTCATCGGCCCACCCGCGCTGGGCGCCGAGGACGCCAAGCTCCACGGCGGCAAGAAGGCCAAGACGCGGCCCGCCGGGCAGCTGCTGAGCCTGCCCGAGCTGATCTTCGGCCGGCGGGTCAAGGTCACCGCGCTGCTCACGCTGGTCTTGGTCGCCGTGCTGGTCGGCGCGGCCGGTGGGGTGGCCGGCTGGTTCATCGCCCGCAGTGGGGATTCGCTGCACAGCAACGTCACGCTCGCCGAGGTGAGCCCCGGCAAGGAGCGGCCCGCCGGATCGGTCGCGGACATCGCGCGCCGGGTCCGGCCGGCCGTCGTCTCGATCGAGGTCAAGGTCGAGCAGGGCGGCGGCTTCGGCTCGGGTGCGGTCATCGACAGCTCCGGCTACATCCTCACGAACGAGCACGTGGTCACGTTGGGCGGCGCCGCCACAGAGGGCCAGCAGATCACCGCGGTGTTCAACGACGGCACCCGCGTGAAGGCGGCCCTGGTCGGCACGGACCCGAAGACCGACCTGGCGGTCGTCAAGGTCGACGTGCCCAACCCCACGGTGCTGCAGCTCGGCAGCTCCTCGGACCTCCAGGTCGGCGACTCGGTCATCGCGATCGGCTCGCCCCTCGGCCTCACCGACACGGTGACGCAGGGCATCGTCAGCGCCCTGCACCGTCCCGTGGCGGCCGGCGAGCAGGACGGCGAGCCGGCGATCTACGACGCCATCCAGACGGATGCCCCGATCAACCGAGGCAACTCGGGCGGCCCGCTGGTCGACTCGACGGGCGCGCTCGTCGGCATCAACTCGGCCATCGCGACCACCGACGCCAACTCGGGCAGCGTCGGCCTCGGCTACGCCATCCCCATCGACGACGCCAGGACCATCGCCGAGGCCCTGATCCGCGACGGCAAGGTCCACCATTCCGACCTTGGTGTCAACGCGGCGTCGGTGTCCGCCGACACGGCCGACGGTGCGAGGGTCCAGAACGTGAAGGACGGCGGCGCGGCCAGCAAGGCGGGCATCCAGCAGGGCGATGTCATCACCAAGGTCGGCGACCGCGACGTCGCGAACGCCGCAGAGCTGATCATCGCGGTGCGCAAGCACAAGGCCGGAGAGAAGGTCCCGGTCGTGCTGGCGAGGGGCGGCCGTGAGCTGACGGTTCAGGTGACCCTCCAGTCGGATTGATTGGCTACGCTGGGACTTGCAGAGGTACGGGCGGCGGAGGTAGGCCACAGTGTTCGACAGCATCGGCTGGGCCGAGATCCTCATCATCGTGGTGGCCGGCTTGTTCATCCTTGGCCCGGAACGCCTGCCCAGCGCGGCCGCGTGGCTAGGCCGCAACGTCCGCAAGGTCCGCGAGTACGCGACGGGCGCGAGAGACCAACTCCGCTCCGAGATGGGCGACGACTTCGACGAGCTCCGCAAGCCCCTCCAGGACCTGCAACAGCTCCGCAACTTCGACCCCCGCCGAGCAGTGACGAAGCACCTCTTCGAGGACATCGACTCGGGGAACGGCCACAGCAAGCCCAACGGCCACACCCCGCCCCCACCCCCGGCGGCCAAGCGCGAAGACCCCACCCCCGGCGAAAAGGCCCCCTTCGACCCCGACGCCACCTGACCCACCCGCAAAACCCGACCCGCAAAACCCCGGCCGCGAGAAGCGGGAGTTCCCGATGGCTGGCTACGGACCCTGACGTCTGCTCGAGTCCGATGCTTCATCCGCTGGCCACGCCGCCCAGGTGCCCCCGGCCAGCGATCCCAATTAAGTGCTGAAGCTCCGCCGCCACCCGCCGCTCGGCCATAACCCCAGCACCCGTCCGCTCAGCAGCCCAACGGCCCACCACGCCAACAGTCAACGCCCAACGCCCGGCCGGCTAGGACCCTTTCGCGCTTAGGCCCTATCTGCCGGCAGGCCGGAGCCTCTGGCCGCCCAAGCCCGGTAAACCCATCTCTGTGCTCACCCCACCGCCCGATCTGCCGCACCCCAGGCCCGGCCCCGGAACCAACAGCCCAACGTCCGTCGGCCTGCAAAACCCAGTTCCATGCTCAACTCGCCGCCCCACGCTCCAGCCCCACCCCGGTCCTCCAACCAGCCGAGAAACTCAGTAGCTCTCCAGCGAGATAGCCGTGGCCGCCTTCTGGATCGGTGCCGTCACCTTCGCCAGCAAACGATCCCGGCCGGGAAGCTTCGCCATCAGCCCCAACATGATCATCGACATCCGCACCTGCCCCTTGCTCCGCAGCACCATCCGCTTGATGTTCGCCGGCCCCAGCGCCTGGTTCTTCGCCACGAACGGCCGCATCCGCTCCTCGTACCCACCGAACGCCGCCTCGAAGTCACCCTTCGCCGCCGCCAGTTCGCCGGCCAGCACGAACGCACCCACCAGCGCCAGGCTCGTGCCCTGCCCGGACGCCGGTGACGCGGCATACGCGGCGTCACCGACGAGCGCCACCCGACCTGTCGACCAGCTGTCCATGTGCACCTGGCTCAGCGAGTCGAAGTAGAAGTCCGGCGCACCACCCATGCCGTCCAGCAGCCGCGGGATCTCCCACCCCTCGCCGGCGTACGCGTCCGCCAGCGCGCGCTGCTGCATCGCCTGGTCGCGGTGGTCGAACCGCTGCGAACCGGTCTCGAACAGGAACATCGCCTTCGCGCCGATGTCCTGCGCGGTGCTGTAGGTGAGCGCCGTCCGACCTGGACCGACGTACGTCAGTTCCCAGCGGTCGAGCTCCAGGTGGTTCGGCACGCTGAAGATCGACACGTGGTAGCCGAGGTCGCGCACGTACTTGGCCTCGTCGCCGAACGCCAGGGCGCGGGTGTTGGAGTGCAGCCCGTCGGCGCCGATGACCAGGTCGAACCGTCGCTTCGTGCCACTGGCGAACGTCACCTCCACGCCGTCGGATAAGGACGTGAGCGCGGCGATCGAGTCGTCGAACACGTACTCGACCTCGTCCTTGGTGAGCTCGTAGAGCAGGCGGTTCAGGTCGCCACGCATGATCTCGGCGTCGCCGTGCTCCCGGCCGCCGAAGGTGTCGCCGTCCATGCTGGCCACGCGGCGCCCGGTGGCGTCGACCACCGACGCGCCCTGCACGTCCGTGCGCAGCCTGCGGATCTCGTCCAGCGGGACCATGCGCTCGACCACGGTGAGCGCCGCACCGCGGATGTCGATCTTGTAGCCGCCCTCGCGGATCTCGGGCGCGCGCTCCACCACGGTGGGCGTGAAGCCGTTGCGGTGCAACCAGTAGGCCAGCGTGGTCCCGGCGACGCTGGCGCCGGAGATCAGAACGTTCGTGTTTCTCATGAGGTCGACAGTACACATGTGTCAGACATATGTGCAACACGTCTGTCTCACACGGTTGTGTCAGACAGTGGTACGGTGGACGCCATGGGAAACCGAGAAGACCTCCTCGCCGGTGCCGAGGAGTGCCTGTACGAGAAGGGCTACGCGCGCACCACCGCGCGCGACATCGCCTCGCGGTCCGGCGTGAGCCTTGCCGGCATCGGCTATCACTTCGGCTCCAAGGAGGAGCTGCTGAAGCAAGCGCTGCGTGAGGCGCTGGAGAAGTGGGGCAACGCGGTCGGGGCCATCATGACCAGCGACTTCCCGACCGATCGGATGGCCGACCGGTTCGCTGCCATCTGGCAGAAGGTGATCGAGTCGTTCCAGCGGTCGGCGAAGCTGTGGGCGGTCCAGTTCGAGCTACTCGCCGTCCTCGAGCGCGAGCCCGACTTACGCATGTCGTTCGCCGAGGACACCCGGCAGGCCCGTATCGCGCTCGCAGACATGTTCGGCGTCATCACCGAGGACGACGAGGAGGCGGTCAAGATAGGCGCGCTCTACCAAGCCTTATTAGCCGGGCTGGCCGCCCAGTACCTGGGCGACCCGGAGAGCGTCCCATCCGGCGCGGACCTGCTCGAGGCCGTGCGGTTGATCGCCCATGACCTCATGCCGCCCAGGGACTGAGCGGATCAGGATCAGGCGGGCGACACCGACAGCATCCGGCCTGCCAGTCCGCGCGCACGGGTCGACAACCGGTTCGCGATGGCGGTCAGCGCCTTCGACGCCTCGGCGTCCGGCGCCGATGTCACGAGCGGCACGCCGTTGTCACCGGCCTCGCGCAACCGCGGGTCGAGCGGCACCTGGCCGAGCAGTGGCACCTCGGCGCCGATCACCTTCGACAGCGACTCGGCCACCGCCGCGCCGCCGCCGGAGCCGAACAGCTCCATCCGTGAGCCGTCGGGCAGCTCGAGCCAGGACATGTTCTCGATCACGCCGGCCACCCGCTGGCGGGTCTGCACGGCGATCGCGCCAGCGCGCTCGGCCACCTCGGCCGCGGCCTGCTGCGGGGTCGTCACCACAAGGATTTCAGCGTTCGGGATCAGTTGGGCCACCGAGATGGCGATGTCACCGGTGCCAGGAGGGAGGTCGAGGAGCAGAACGTCGAGGTCGCCCCAGAACACGTCGGCCAGGAACTGCTGCAGCGCGCGATGCAGCATCGGGCCGCGCCACACCACGGGGGTGTTGCCTGGAGTGAACATGGCGATGGAGATGACCTTCACGCCGTTTGCCTCGGGCGGGAGGATCATCTTCTCCACCCGGGTCGGCTTGCCATGGGCGCCCAGCATCCTGGGCACCGAGTGGCCGTAGATATCGGCGTCGACCACGCCGACCGAGAGTCCGCGAGCAGCCATCGCCACCGCGAGGTTGACCGTGACGCTCGACTTGCCGACCCCGCCCTTGCCGGACGCCACGCAGTAGACCCTGGTGAGTGAACCTGGCTCAGCGAAGGGGATTCGCGGTTCCTCGGCATCGCCGCGGAGCTTGCGGCGGAGATCGGTGCGTTGCTGATCGCTCATCACGTCCATCTCGACCGTGACATGGCGCACTCCATCGACCGCGGACACTGCGGCGGTGACGTCCTTGGTGATCTTGTCGCGCAGCGGACAGCCGGAGACCGTCAGGAAGATCTCCACATGAACGGTGCCGTTCTCCCCAATGGTCACGTTCTTGACCATGCCGAGATCGGTGATCGGCTTGTGGATCTCTGGGTCCTGCACGTCGGCCAATGCCGTACGAACGGCATCGACGTCGGGAACCTGAGTTGGCTCGCTAGTCGTCACACAGTCATGCTACGGGCACTTCACTACCACCGGACCGGTGACCACATTCGTCGTCATGCGGGTGGACGCACGCATTCCGTAACATCACGATCGTGGCGGAGCCAGCCGTGACCCGGAGACCGACCGGGGATGAGCTCGACGTGTGGCGCTCGTTTCTCCGGGCACACGCGCGGCTGGTACGCGTCCTGGAGACGGAACTGGTTGCCGAGCATCCGCTGTCCCTCGGCGGGTACGACGTACTGGTTCAGCTTGCGGAGGCCCCTGGCAGACGACTGCGAATGGCCGAGCTCGCGGACGCGGTCCTGCTGTCGCGATCGGGCGTCACCCGGCTGGTGGATCGGCTCGAGGTGGCCGGCATGGTCACTCGCGAGCGTTTCACCGGCGACGGTCGCGGTGTGGTGGCGGTTCTCACGACGAAGGGTGTCGACACGCTGCGCTCCGCCGCACGTACTCACCTGGCAGGCGTGGTGCGGCACTTCATCGACCACTTCGATGCCAAGGAGCTCGCCGAGTTCGGGGAGAAGTGCTCTCGGCTCGCCGAGTAGCTCAGCTGTCCGCCCAGCGGGCGTCCTCGCGGACCGTCTCGGCCGTCGGGCGGGGCCTCGGGTTGAGGTCCTTGCGCAGCCGGTCGAGCTCGCCGCGCAGGTAGTCACGGGTGGCCACCTCGCCGATCGCGAGCCGCAGTGCGGCCAGCTCCCGAGCCAGGTACTCGGTGTCCTCTTTGGTCTGGAGAGCGCGTGCCCTGTCCTCCTCGAGCGACACCCGGTCACGGTCGTCCTGACGGTTCTGCGCGAGCAGGATCAACGGCGCGGCGTACGCGGCCTGGGTCGAGAAGGCGAGGTTCAGCAGGATGAACGGGTAGGGATCCCAGCGCAATGAGGCCGCGGTCAGGTTCAGCGTGATCCACGTGATCACGAGCAGCGTCTGCCAGAAAAGGAACTTGCCGGTGCCGAGGAACCGGGCGAGCCGCTCGGACAATCGGCCGAACGCCTCCGGATCCCACGACAGCCGCAGCCGGCGGGGCGCGCGTGGCTGGTCCAGTCGACGGCGGGTGTGCAGTTCAGGCATCGGCGGTCTCGCCTTCCGCGCTCGGCTCCCACGGACCGTCCTCGCGCCAGCCGGCGGGTAGCAGGTGGTCCAGCACGTCGTCGACGGTGACGGCGCCGACCAGGTGATCGGTGTCGTCCACCACGGGCGCGCACACCAGGTCGTAGGCGGCGAAGTATCGGGTGACATCGGAGAGCGACGCGTCCGGTGGCAGCCGGGCCAGTGCCGCGTCGACGGCGCCGGCCACCAGCTGTGAGGGTGGCTCGCGCAGCAGCCGCTGCAGGTGCACGCAGCCGATGTAGCGGCCGGTCGGCGTGGCCGACGGCGGCCGGCACACGAAGACCATGCTGGCGAGCGCGGGAGTGATATCGGGGTTGCGGACCAGGGCGAGCGCCTCGGCGATCGTGGCGTCGGGGCTCAGCACGATCGGCTCCGGGGTCATCAGCCCGCCCGCGGTGTCGGCGGAGTAGGCGAGCAGTCGGCGCACCGGGTCGGACTCCTCGGACTCCATCAGCTCGAGCAGCCGGTCCTGGTCGAACTCCGGCAGCTCGGCGAGCAGGTCGGCGGCGTCGTCGGGGTCCATGGCCTCGAGGACGTCGGCCGCGCGTTCCTCGTCGAGGTGGGCGAGCAGGTCCTTCTGGTCGTTCTCGGGCAGCTCCTCGAACACGTCGGCGAGCCGCTCGTCGTCCAGCCCGTCGGCCACCTCGTATCGGCGCTTGGCCGGCAGCTCGCGCATCGCGGCGGCGACGTCGGCGGCCCGCATCGTGTCGAAGACGGCCAGCAGCTGGTCGGTGCCCTGCGGGGTGGAGGACAGATCGGTGACGGCGGGCCCGCGGATCTCCTCCCAGCGCAGCACCTGGATCGGCCCGCGGCGGCCGAGCCTGCCGGTGCGCTGCTGGATCGCGACGCGGCCGAGCACCCAGTCGCGGGTGCGGGTGGGCTCCATCGCGGCGTCGACCACCACCGCCGGCGCACCGGTGGACACGACCGTCACGCGCGCGTCGAGGAGCTGGCCGACGACGAGGACCTCGTTGGGGCGCTGGTGAAAGCGGCGCAGGTTCACCGAGCCGGTGGCGAGCGTGACAGCGGTGCCGTCGATCGAGGTGACCCGCAGCATGGGCACGAAGATCCGCCGCCGGGTCGCCAGCTCCACGACCGCGCCGAGTACCCGCGGCGCCTGCCGGTCGGTGCGCAGCGAGGCCACGACGTCGCGGATCTTGCCGATGGACTCGCCGTCAGGCCCGAACACCGGCAGGCCGACCAGCTGCGCGACGAACACCCTGCTCGAGGAGCCCACGGCGTCAGGCTAGCCGTTCGGCCAGCAGATCACCCGGCGGTGAGCTTCGCGACCAGGTTCCGGTCGAGGCCGTCGAGCTCGCCGTACGGCACGGCGATGGTCTTGATGCCGCACGCGTTCGCGAACCCGGACAGCCGAGGCAGCTCGAGGGTGAACTCCATGGCGCGGCGGGTGAACCCGACCTGCACGGCGTCGCCGAAGTCGTCCCTGGTGATCGACAGGACGCCGGGCATCCCGCAGACCCCGCCGTCGCGGTCGAGTGCCCTGGCGACCTGGGTGAGGTCCGCGTTCTCGGTGAGGATCGCGTCCGGCGCGAGGGTCTCGCCGGTGCGCAGGTTCACGGTGGTGGAGTTCGCCGTGCTCCAGTCGCTGTTGGTGATCAGGTCCGAGACCACTGCGTGGTCGTAATGGACGGAGAGGAAGTCGTCGTTGCGCAGCAGGACTTTGGCGGTCGTGTCGAGGTTGAAGGGAGCGTTCTGCTGCGGGTGGCCGGGCGTCAGTTCGCGTGTGCCGGCGATGTTGTCGCGCAGCCGGCTGATCTCGTCGTTCACCGGTGCCCGGAGGCCGTTGTTGATGCGTTGCTGGACGGCGCTGTCCGGGTGGCCGGAGACCTGGACGACCTGCGCGGAGACGTTGAGGATCACGTCGTCGTAGGTGGTTCGGACGGTCTGGGAGTTGACGCGGAGCGCCTGTTGTTCGGCGGGCGGCGAACCACCCGAGTTGACCCCGACGACGATCACGGTCGCACCGACGACAACCGCCACGGCGACCACGACGGCCGCGATCTTGGCGGCAACGGCGGCAGCCACGCCGCCGGTCCCGGCCGCCACGGTGGCCGCGCCGCCACCGGCGATGGCCCCACCCGCCGCGACACCGCCTGCGGCCGCACCACCTCCGACCGCCGCACCTCCGACCGCCGCACCTCCGGCAGCCACGCCGCCCGCGACCGCGCCGCCCGCGGCAGCGCCACTTCCAGCTGCCACACCGGCTGCTCCACCGGCGCCACCCGCCACCACACCGGCTGCTCCACCGGCGCCACCCGCCACTGCGCCGGCAGCACCCCCGGCGCCACCCGCCGCGCCGCCACCCGCCGCGCTTCCGGCGATGCCGCCGGCGGCTCCGCCTGCGCCAGCTCCGCCCGCACCGGCTGCGGTACCGAGACTTCCGGCGGCCGCGCCACTTGCTGTGCCAACGGCACCGCTGGCCGCTGTGCCGACGCTGCCACCGGCGAGGCCGCTGGCCATTCCTGCTGCGCCAACAGCGCCGCCCGCCGCCGCTGATCCGCCCGCTGCTCCGACGGCGCCGCCAGCGGCTGCGGCGCCGGCGGCCGTCCCGACACCTCCTGCGGCTGCGCCACTCGCCGCTGTCCCGGCGAGGCCGCTGGCCAGTCCTCCCGCGCCGACTGCGCCTCCGGCTGCTGCGCCGGCACCGCCTGTGGCCAGGCCGGCGGCGGCTCCGCTCGCTGCGCCGCCCGCTGCCGCGCCGCCACCGGCGGTTCCTGCGCCGGCCGCCAGGGTGCCTGCGGCGGTCCCCGCGCCTGCCGAAGCTGTGCCGGCCGCAACTGTGCCGGCTGCCGTTGTGCCGCTGGCCAAGGCGGTGGCGCCGGTGGTCAGCAAAGCAGTGGCGGGGCCCAGTACGCCGGTGGCTGAGATCACCCATGCCATCGGGGACGCCGCCAGCAAGACGCCCGCCAAGCCGACCAGGTGTTGCCAGCCCTCGAGCTCCCAGTTGTGGCCGTAGCCGGCGCGGGCGGCCGCCTCCAGTTCGGCCACGAAGGGGGCGGCGCCCGCCGGGCGGTCGGCCGTGGACTTGGCCATGCCTCGGGCTATCAAGGGCCGCAACGGTTCCGGGACGCGGGCCAGCGGGGGCGGGGCGGTCGCGTGGAGGGCGCGTAGCTCCTCGGTCGTTGTGGCCTCGTACGGGCGGCCGCCTGTGACGCACTGGAAGAACACGCAGGTGGCCGCGTAGACGTCCGTGGCCGGCGTGGCGGGGTGGCCCAGCCACTGCTCCGGCGCCATGTACGCGGGCGTGCCGCCGGCCTGTCCACTGTGGCCTGCCAGCAGGGCGATGCCGAAGTCGACCAGCTTGCTCTGGTTGTTCGGCTGCACGAGCACGTTGCCCGGCTTGTAGTCGCGGTGGACGGTGCCGGCCGCGTGGGCCGCGGCCAGGCCCAGCAGCGAACCCTTCAGCAGAGCCAGCGCCGACTCGGGGGCCAGCACACCGGAACGGTCCAGGACCGCCCGCAGCGAGACGCCGGGGACGGCCTCCATCACGATCGCCGCGCCGGCTGGGGTCTCGACGAACGCGTACAGGCGTGCGACGAACGGGCTGACGACCCGCCGCAGGATCGCGGCCTCGTGGCGGAACGCGGCGCGGTCACCGCCGGCGAAGAGGTACTTGATCGCGACGACCTCGCCCGTGTCGGCGCGCCTCGCCAGCACGACCCGGCCGAAACCACCCTGACCGAGCCGGGCCAACTCGGTGTAACCCGGCAACGACCACTCCGCCACGCTAACCCCTCCCGACAGTCTGGAGCGTAGAGCGAGCGCGCCGAACACGAATGTGGAACGGGTGACATGTGTGGCGCACGGGCGCCGGCCACGCCCTAGGGTTACCGGCAGGTAGCACAGGGTTGGAGGCAACGATGCGCTCACCGAAGGACTTCTTCCGCCCCCTCGCGGTCGGGGCGCCGGAACCGGTGCGGCAGATTCCGTTCCGCCCGTCCCGGATGATCCACTTCTTCGATCCGGGCAACGAGAAGATGGCCGCCAAGGTCCCCGGCATGGTCCCGAAGACCGACGTGCTCCTCGGCAACCTCGAGGACGCCGTCGCAGCGGATCGCAAGGAGGCTGCGCGCGACGGGCTGGTTCGGATCGCCAGGACCACCGACTTCGGTGACACCCAGCTCTGGACCCGGATCAACAGCCTCGACTCACCGTGGGCCCTCGACGACCTGCTCACCCTCGTCACCGAGATCGGCGACAAGCTCGACGTGATCATGGTCCCGAAGGTCGAGGGCCCCGAGGACATCCACTACGTCGACCGCCTCCTCGCGCAGCTCGAGGCGCGCGCCGGGAGCACGAAGCCGCTGCTGGTCCACGCCATCCTCGAGACCGCCAGCGGCGTCGCGCGGGTCGAGGAGATCGCCATGGCCTCCCCGCGGATGCAGGGCATCTCACTCGGCCCCGCCGACCTCGCCGCGAGCCGCCGGATGAAGACCACCCGGGTCGGCGGCGGCCATCCCGGCTACCTCGTGCGCACCGACCCCGTGGGCGAGGACATCGAGCACGGCCGGACCACCTACCAGCAGGACCTCTGGCATTACACAGTCGCGCGCATGGTCGACGCCTGCGTGGCCGCCGGGATCCTGCCCTACTACGGCCCGTTCGGCGACATCCGCGACACGGTCGCCTGCGAGGACCAGTTCCGCAACGCCTACCTCCTCGGCTGCGTCGGCGCGTGGAGCCTGCACCCCGTCCAGATCGCCATCGCCAAGAAGGTCTTCTCACCCGACCCGGCCGAGGTCGCCTGGGCCCGCCGGGTGATCGCCGCCATGGGCGACGGCACCGGCGCGGTGATGCTCGACGGGAAGATGCAGGACGACGCCACCGTCAAGCAGTGCCACGTCGTCGCCGAGCTCGCCGACGAGCTGGCCAAGCGCGACCCCGACCTCGCCGAGGCCTACGACGAGGCCACGAAGGAGGCGCTGGCATGAGGCCCCGCCGCTCGGTCCTCTACATGCCCGGCGCGAACGAGCGCGCGCTGGAGAAGGCGAAGACCCTGCCGGCCGACGCGCTGATCCTCGACCTCGAGGACGCCGTCGCGCCCGACGCGAAGGTCGCCGCGCGCGACCGGGTGTGCGCGGCGGCCGCGTCCGGCGAGTACGGCCGCCGCGAGGTGACGATCCGGGTCAACGCCGTCGACACCCCCTGGCACGCCGACGACCTGAAGGCCGTCGCGCAGGCCGCGCCGGCCGCCGTCGTGGTGCCCAAGGTCAACTCGGCGGCGGAGGTGCACGCCGTCGAGGCCGCGCTGGAGGGCACGGACACCGCGATCTGGGCCATGATCGAGACCCCGCGGGCCGTGCTGGACTGCGCGGAGATCGCCGCCGCCAGCGAGCGGCTCACCGTTCTCGTGCTCGGCACCAACGACCTCGCCAAGGAGCTGCTCGCCGAGCAGGTCCCCGGCCGTGCCCCGCTGCTCGGCCCGCTGTCGATGTGCGTGCTCGCCGCGCGCGCCACCGGCCGGGTGATCCTCGATGGCGTCTACAACGACGTCCGCGACGCCGACGGCTTCGAGAAGGAGTGCCGGCAGGGCCGCGAGTTCGGCTTCGACGGCAAGACGCTGATCCACCCGGGCCAGCTCGAGCCGTGCAACCGCGTCTTCGCGCCGTCGGCCGACGACGTCGAGCGGTCGCAGCGGATCATCGACGCCTTCGAGCAGGCCCAGCGCGAGGGCCGCGGCGTCGCCACGGTGGACGGCCGGATGATCGAGAGCCTGCACGTCGACAACGCCCGCCGGACCCTCGCTCTGGCGGCCGCCGTGGACGCCCTCGGCTAGCGACCGCGAGGGCCCGCGGGCGGCTTGTTTCCCGGCGTAGCATCGAAATCGAGGGGTGTGCCGGGAGGCGTCATGGTCCTGTACATCGTCATCATCGTGCTTGCTGTGGCCGCGCTGTTGGCCAGCTCCAGCATGCGCGTCATCAAGCAGTACGAGCGCGGCCTCGTCTTCCGCTGGGGCCGGGTACGGGAGGCCATCCGCGGGCCGGGCATCACGCTGATCGCGCCCATCGCCGACAAGCTCCAGAAGGTCAGCATGCAGGTCGTCACCATGCCGGTGCCCGGCCAGGAGGCCATCACCCGGGACAACGTGACGGTCCGGGTCGACGCGGTCATGTACTTCAAGGTCATCGACCCCGAGCAGGCCATCATCAACGTCGAGGACTACCGGTTCGCGGTCGGCCAGGTCGCCCAGTCGTCGCTGCGGTCGATCATCGGCAAGAGCGACCTCGACGACCTGCTGTCCAACCGCGAGAAGCTCAACCAGGGTCTCGAGCTGATGATCGACACGCCGGCGCTGGACTGGGGCATCCACATCGACCGGGTGGAGATCAAGGACGTCGCGCTGCCCGAGTCGATGAAGCGGTCGATGTCGCGGCAGGCCGAGGCCGAGCGGGACCGCCGCGCGCGGATCATCTCGGCCGACGGCGAGTTCCAGGCGTCGCAGAAGCTGTCCGACGCCGCGCGGGTCATGTCCGACACCCCGGCCGCGTTGCAGCTGCGGCTGCTCGAGACGGTCGTCGCGGTCGCCGCGGAGAAGAACTCGACGCTCGTCCTGCCGTTCCCGGTGGAGCTGCTCCGCTTTCTCGAACACGCACGTGGGACGCCTGAATCGGTGAAGCCGGTGGAGGCTCCCGCTCCGCAACGTAACGATGACGCTGAGTAGTTTCCCTGCACAGGGCGATATTCAGACGTGACAGAGCGTCGAAGGTTGCGGTGACATAACGCACAGATCACGGTAAGGACTTGCCCCGCCCCCACCCCAACGGGTGAGGGTGTGGGCATGGCAAAGCATCGCGTCAGCAAGGAGGGGCGAAGAAGGTCCCGGTTATTCGGTGGCCAACCCGCCCACGACGACCTGTTCGAGCGGAGCTTCAAGTCCTGCCGTCGGTGCGGTCAGGACGTGTACGTGCTCGCCGACGACTGCCGCGGTTGCGGCGCCAGCCTGGACCTCGCCGGCCGGTTGTTCTGAACTGAATCAAGCCAGTGAGTGGCCCTGCGCACCTTCCTGACGCGAACGCGCGTTAACCGCGCGATACTGACGGGTAACCCCAGTTTCGCCCCGGAGGGAGCGCCCGCCATGGCCCGCCTTGCCCAAACAGCCGGCCTGACCGACGTGCAGCAGGAGATCCTCGCGACGGTCCGGGACTTCGTGGACAAGGAGATCATCCCGCACGCGCAGCAGCTCGAGCACGACGACGCCTACCCGCAGGACATCGTCGACGGGATGAAGGAGATGGGGCTGTTCGGCCTCACGATCCCCGAGGAGTACGGCGGGCTCGGCGAGTCGCTGCTGACCTACGCGCTCGTGGTGGAGCAGATCGCGCGCGGCTGGATGAGCGTGTCCGGCGTGATCAACACGCACTTCATCGTGGCGCACATGGTGCGCCAGTACGGCACCGGCGAGCAGAAGCAGAGCCTGCTCCCGCGGATGGCGGCCGGCGAGGTGCGCGGCAGCTTCTCGATGTCCGAGCCGGACCTCGGCTCCGACGTCGCCGCGATCAAGACCCGCGCCAAGCGCGACGGTGACGAGTACGTCATCGACGGCGCCAAGATGTGGCTCACCAACGGCGGCAGCTCCAACCTCATCGCGCTGCTGGTGAAGACCGACGAGGGCGCGGAGAAGCCGCACCAGAACCTCACCGCGTTCCTGGTCGAGAAGCCGACCGGGTTCGGCGAGGTGGCGCCCGGCCTGACCATCCCGGGCAAGATCGACAAGATGGGCTACAAGGGCGTCGACACCACCGAGGCGGTCTTCGACGGCTACCGGATCGGCGCCGACAAGATCCTCGGCAACGCGCCCGGCAAGGGCTTCGCCCAGATGATGGACGGCGTCGAGGTCGGCCGGGTCAACGTGGCCGCGCGGGCGTGCGGCATCGCTATCCGGGCGTTCGAGCTGGCCGTGGACTACGCCCAGCAGCGCCAGACCTTCGGCAAGCCGATCGCCCAGCACCAGGCCATCGCGTTCAAGCTGGCCGAGATGGCCACCAAGGTCGAGGCGGCGCACCTGATGATGGTCAACGCCGCGCGGCTGAAGGACTCCGGCGAGCGCAACGACGTCGAGGCCGGCATGGCCAAGCTGCTCGCGTCCGAGTACTGCGCCGAGGTGACCCAGGAGAGCTTCCGCATCCACGGCGGCTACGGGTACTCGAAGGAGTACGAGATCGAGCGCCTGATGCGCGAGGCCCCGTTCCTGCTGATCGGCGAGGGCACGAGCGAGATCCAGAAGACGATCATCAGCCGCGGCCTGCTGCGCGAGTACAGGTCGCGCGGCTAGTCCGCCTCCCCGGGATTGACAGTGTGCGTTGGGTCCCGGCGAATGGTGTGGGTATCGGGGGTGGGTGGTGGCTGGGTGCCGTCACGGTCCCCTGAGGTTCCGGTGCTCGGTGCAGGACTTCACACGATGATCTACTAGACAGGCCTTAGTCCTCCGCTCGCCTCGGGACGCCAAGCGGCAGCAAAGGGACGGCGGGGTTAGCACCAAATGCCCCTTATTGGCAGGATGGTGTCAACTGCTGAACGAGGTGAGCAACGGTGACCGGTGCGTTCTCCGGCTCGGGACGGGGGAGCCAAGGGCTTCCCAGGGTGCCGACCCCTCCGTCGGGGTGGCCGATCGGGTCCTACGACACGTACAAGGAGGCCCATCAGGCCGTCGAGTACCTGGCCGGCAACGAGTTCCCGGTCCAGGAGGTCACGATCGTCGGCGTCGACCTCATGTTGGTCGAGCGCGTCATCGGGCGCCTGAGCTGGCCCAAGGTGCTCGGCACCGGTGCGCTCTCCGGCGCCTGGTTCGGCCTGTTCGTGGGCCTGCTGCTCGGCCTGTTCAGCTCCCAGACCATGTCCTTCGCGCCGATCCTCGTCGGCCTGTCCGCCGGGGTGGTGTTCGGGCTGGTCTTCGCGGCCGTCGGGTACGCCACCACGCGCAGCAGCGGCCGCGAGATCGCCTCGGCCAGCCAGCTCGTCGCCGGCCGGTACGACGTACTCGCCCAGCCGCGCAACGCGGAGAAGGGCCGTGACCTGCTCGCCAAGCTCGCCATGCGCCCCCGAATGGACTAATCCGCCGGTCGTTACAGGCCTTGTCTGAATCGTTGCCCATGTGGCTTGCGACTCGTGATCATCGGGCCTAGGTTCAGTGCACCAACGCATCAGGTCACGCGTTCCCGAGGCACGTCGAGGTGCTGGTGCCAGCTTCTTTATGCCGCCGAACCTCCCGTCGCCGACGGAAGGGAAGGCAGGGTTTTTCATGGGCAGTACCCGGACGGCCGGCCGGCCTCTGAGCCGATGGCGGGGCGCGGTGGCGGGAGCCGCCCTGCTCGCGGCCGCGCCGACCATCGCGGCCTGCGGATCATCGGGCAGCGGCAACGACATCAACGTGTATCTGTCGCCCGAGCAGAACTTCCAGACCGTTGTAGACAAGTGCAACGAGAAGGCGAACGGGCGCTACAACATCGTCTACCGCAAGCTGCCCCGCGACGCGGACGGTCAGCGCGAGCAGATGGTGCGGCGGCTCGCCGCCGGCGACACCGGCCTGGACATCCTCGGGCTCGACGTGACGTGGGTGCCCGAGTTCGCCGAGGCGAAGTGGCTCGCGGAGTGGACGGGCGAGAACAAGTCCGACGCCGAGCAGGGTGTGCTCCAGGGCCCCCTCGCGACCGCCAAGTGGAACGGCAAGCTCTACGGCGCCACGAAGAACACCAACATCCAGCTCCTCTGGTATGACGACCGGTTGACGCCGCGGCCCCCGGAGACGTGGCGCGAGATGATCGACATGGCCAAGGAGCTGAAGAACAACGGCAAGCCGTACCGGATCCTGTTCACCGGCGCCCAGTACGAGGGCCTGGTGGTCCAGTACAACACCCTGGTCGCGTCGGCCGGCGGGGAGATCCTGTCCAAGGACGGCAAGAAAGTGGTGATGAACGACGGTGCCGTCGAGGCGCTGAAGCTCCTCAAGGAGGTCGCCACCTCGGGGCTCACCGACCCGTCGATGCCCAACGCGCAGGAGCAGCAGGTTCAGCAGGCGTTCGAGGCACCGGACAGCAAGGCGGCCTTCGAGCTGAACTGGCCGTACGTGTACGCCGCCATCCAGGCCGGCAACCCGGATCGGGCCAAGCATCTCAAGTGGGCTCGTTACCCGGGTGTCGACGGGCCGAGCAAGGCCACGATCGGTGGCTTCAACCTCGCGGTGAGCGCGTTGTCCCAGCACAAGCCGGAGGCGTTCGAGGCGGCCCTGTGCCTGCGTGGTCCGGACAGCCAGAAGTTCCAGGCGATCTGCGACGGCGTCCCGCCGACGATCGAGAGCATCTACTCCGACGACCGGCCCATCGAGCCGTGTCCGGGTGCGACATCGGCCGACAAGCCCACCATGTCCACGGCCTACCCGATGAAGGACACCATCCTCGAGGCACTGAAGGACCCGGCGGTCCGGCCGCTGACCGTGGTGTACCAGAACCTGTCCACCATCACCTCGAAGGTGCTCTCCCCACCATCGAGCATCGATCCACAAGCGACGGCTGAGGAACTTCGGAACGGTCTGCAGAAGGCCCTGGAGTCGAAGGGAGTCCTGCCGTGAGTCAAACGTTGGACAAGGAGGCGCCGGCAGAGGTTGTGCCGGCCAAGAAGAAGCCGGTGCTCAGCGAGGGCAAGCGGGCCGAGCGCAGGCTCGGCTGGCTCCTCTGCGCGCCGGCGGCGATCGTGATGGTCGCGGTCACCGGCTGGCCGATCATCTACTCGGTGTGGCTGTCGTTGCAGCGCTACGACCTGCGGTTCCCGGACCAGAGGCAGTTCGTGGGGCTCGACAACTACATCGCCGTGCTCACCGACGGCTACTGGTGGACCGCGTTCGGGATCACGTCGCTGATCACCGTCGTGTCGGTGGTGATCGAGCTGGTGCTCGGCATGCTGCTGGCACTGGTGATGCACCGGACGCTCGTCGGCCGCGGTCTGGTCCGCACGGTCTCCCTCATCCCGTACGGCATCGTCACCGTGGTGGCGGCGTTCTCGTGGTTCTACGCGTGGAACTCCGACACCGGCTACCTGGCCTCCCTGTTCGGCGCCGAGGCGCCGCTCACCCAGCAGATCCCGTCGCTGCTGATCATCATCCTCGCCGAGGTGTGGAAGACCACGCCGTTCATGGCGTTGCTGCTGATGGCCGGGCTCGCACTGGTGCCGGACGACCTGCTCAAGGCGGCGTCGATGGACGGCGCCACCGCGTGGCAGCGGTTCACCAAGGTGATCATCCCGGTGATGAAGCCGGCGATCCTGGTGGCGCTGCTGTTCCGCACGCTGGACGCGTTCCGCATCTTCGACAACATCTTCGTGCTCACCAAGGGCGCGAACGACACGTCGTCGGTGTCCATGCAGACCTACAACAACCTGATCAAGGGTCTGAACCTCGGGATCGGCTCCACCATGTCGGTGCTGATCTTCATCGCGGTGGCGATCATCGCGTTCATCTTCATCAAGTTGTTCGGTGCCTCGGCGCCCGGTAACGACCCTGGAGGAAAGCGCTGATGGCCGTCATCGGTGGCAGTACCACCGGCCGCAAGGTGCGGTGGACCATTGTGGACATCGTGATCCTCGTCTACGCGCTGATCCCGGTGCTGTGGACGCTGTCCCTGTCGTTCAAGACGGCGGAGAGCCAGACCGACAAGAAGTTCTTCCCCAGCGAGTGGACGTTCCAGAACTACCGGGACATCTTCACCACCAACGAGTTCATCCGCGCGCTGATCAACTCGATCGGCATCGCGATCATCGCGACGCTGATCGCGGTGGTGCTCGGCACGATGGCCGCCTACGCCATCGCCCGGCTGGACTTCCCGGGGAAGCAGGCCCTGGTCGGCGTCTCGCTGCTGATCGCGATGTTCCCGCAGGTCTCGCTCGTCTCGCCACTGTTCGAGATGGAGCGCAACCTCGGGCTGTTCGACACGTGGGGCGGCCTGATCCTGCCGTACATCACGTTCGCGCTGCCGCTCGCGATCTACACGCTGTCGGCGTTCTTCCGGGAGATCCCGTGGGAGCTCGAGAAGGCGGCGAAGATGGACGGCGCGACGCCGGCCCAGGCGTTCCGCCGGGTGATCGCGCCGCTGGCCGCGCCGGGCGTGTTCACCACGGCGATCCTGGTGTTCATCTTCTGCTGGAACGACTTCCTGTTCGCCATCTCGCTGACCTCGACCGAGGCGTCGAGGACGGTGCCGGCGGCGCTGTCGTTCTTCACCGGTGCCTCCCAGTTCGAGGCACCGACCGGGACGATCTCCGCGGCCGCCGTGGTGATCACCATCCCGATCATCGTGTTCGTGTTGTTCTTCCAGCGCCGCATCGTGGCGGGGCTGACGTCCGGTGCCGTGAAGGGCTAGGTAAATGGCAGAGATCGTCCTTGACAAGCTGACCAAGCGGTACCCAGACGGTGCCCTCGCGGTGTCCGAAGTGGACCTGGAGATCGCCGACGGCGAGTTCATCATCCTGGTCGGGCCGTCCGGCTGCGGGAAGTCCACGATGCTCAACATGATCGCCGGTTTGGAGGACATCTCCGACGGCGAGCTGCGCATCGACGGCCAGCGGGTGAACGAGAAGGCGCCCAAGGACCGTGACATCGCGATGGTGTTCCAGTCCTACGCGCTCTACCCGCACATGAGCGTGCGCGAGAACATGGCGTTCCCGCTGCGCCTGGCCAAGGTGGACGACGCGACCGTCCGGGCCAAGGTGGACGAGGCGGCGCAGATCCTCGACCTCACCCAGCATCTGGAGCGCAAGCCGGCGAACCTGTCCGGTGGCCAGCGCCAGCGGGTGGCCATGGGCCGCGCCATCGTGCGCAGCCCCAAGGCGTTCCTGATGGACGAGCCACTGTCCAACTTGGACGCCAAGCTCCGGGTGCAGATGCGCACGTCGGTGTCGAAGCTGCAGAAGCAGCTGGCCACCACCACCGTGTACGTCACGCACGACCAGACCGAGGCGATGACCCTCGGCGACCGGGTCGTGGTGCTGCGCAGCGGGTTGGTCCAGCAGATCGGCTCGCCGCAGTTCCTCTACGACAACCCGGCGAACCTGTTCGTGGCCGGGTTCATCGGCTCGCCCGCGATGAACTTCCTGCCCGGCACGCTGGAGAACGGGAAGCTGTCCACCGGGCTCGGCGAGGTGACGCTGTCCGACCGGGTGCGCCGGCTGGCCGAGGCGGCGAAGGCGCCCCGCGAGGTGATCGCCGGTGTCCGGCCGGAGCACTTCGAGGACGCGAAGCTGCTCGACCCCGCGGCCGCGGCGGGGGGCTCGACGTTCACGGCCACGGTCGACGTGCTGGAGTCGATGGGCTCGGACAAGTACGTGTACTTCACCGTGGAGGGTGAGGCCGCGACGTCCGCCGAGCTCGAGGAGCTGGCCGCCGACGCGGGTTCGGCCGACGTGCCGGCCAGTGGCTCGCAGCTGGTCACCCGGCTGTCGGCCGCGTCCTCGGCGAAGGAAGGGGAGAAGGTCGACGTCTGGTTCGACGCCGACAAGATCCAGCTGTTCGACCCGGCCAACGGGAAGAACCTCACCTACGCGGAGTGAACCCGCGGTGGACGTAGCTG
>NZ_DASWSJ010000243.1:0-30861 GCF_036402745.1 Actinophytocola sp.
GCGGCCAGCGCGACGGCGAGCCCGGACTGGGCCCTGGTCGCGCGGGCCCAGCGCGGCACCAGCAACGCGATCGGCACGCCCAGCGCCATGGCGACGGTGAACAGCCACCGCACCGTCGGCGCGTCGACGTGCGCGTGGTCACGCAGGATGCTGGGCAGCCAGCCCATGATGCTGAACGTGAAACCCGAGGTCAGTCCGAAGTGGATCGTCAGGGACCACGCCGTGCCGGCCGGGGCGAGCCGACCCCGGCCGACACGTCTCGCGGCGGCCACCGGGGGAGGCTCGGTGAACCGCCGCGCGGCGACCCGCCAGGCCGCCCAGCCCGCGGCAGCGAGGAGAGCCCATCCGCTCACCCCGAGCTGCCACGAGCTCTTTCCGGCAACTTGTGGGGTGACGAGAGCGCCAAGACCACTCCCGCCACCCATCGCCGCGACGTAACAGCCGGTGAGCATCGCCCAGGCGCGCGCGGGTGCCGCGTGGGTGATGACCGGCAACAAGGTGCCGAGCACGGCTATCGCGAGGCACGCGACGACCGTTCCGGCGATTAGGAGATAAGGCCCCGCCATAACCCGCGCGGCGAGCGTGGCGGCCAGTACGACCAAGGCGAGCGACACGGTGCGGGACGTTCCCAACCGGGATCGCATCGTCCACGCCAAGGCCCCGCCGACGGCGAAGCACCAGACCGGTGCCGCGACGACCGCGGAGGCGAGTACGGCGGACATTCCGGTGCCCGCCCGGATATCGGCGAGCATGGCGCCCACGCTCGTCACGGCGGGACGCAAGTTGAGTGCCAACAATGGGACCGCGACCAATACCCCGACGGACAGCGCCAGGCGGGCGCCGTCCACTGGTGCCTCGGCCATCGGGCGGTGTGCTGCACGGTGCAGGCCGCTGCCCGACGGCCGGACCGGAACAAGGACTCGGTAGGGCGGCGAGCTCCGCCCGAGGACGTGGTTAGGCCTCATGCCGGGCCTCCAGCTGCGGTTAGTCGAAAAAGCCCCGCTGATCGGCATAGGGACGCGTGCCATTTCGGCGCGCCAAGGACGACGACCTGATCCGCGGTGCTGGAGGGGACGCAGGGGGCGTCGCCGGGGCCTACGACTCTCGGCGAGGAGTGGTTCTGAGGGGATTTCTGCGGGTTAGGGACGGTCGGGGAAACAACGAGGAAATAGCGGGCTACGACTTCGGTGCGGTCCGTCGTAAGGGTTACTGGATATGAGATTACGGCCCGGCCGCATATTGTGGAATGCCCGCAGATTACGATTGGGACCCGAACTCCCTGGCCACTAAGGGCTTTTCGGGCCAAAAGGGCCGTCTGCACGTGCAGGCGCCGCGTGCACGGCGCGTGGCGGGCCCCGTGGCCATGGCCCCGGCCTGCCCGGCGACGCCGGGGAAAGCCCGTACCACCTGGGGTCCGGGAAATGCCAGCGCGGATGGGTGCCCGGCGGTGAGCGGGCGCATATCTGCGCCGAACAGCGGCGGGCGTTCCCGGCAGATCCGATAGCCGGACACGTGCCGGGCATCCACAACGGACAATTGCGCGGCCGGTCGAATTCTATTGTGTGGCCGGACAAAATTACCGGCCGTACCGGAACTGTCTCGGGTGGATATTTGCCGGTCACTCGTTCGGCGGATCCCCCGCGCGACCACCGCCGGACCCCGCCGGCCGCCCCGACAACCCTGCCTACCGGCGATTTCGGCGCGCCCGGCCGGCGTCAGCACCTGGGCGCCGGGAGCGGCCGTGGTCACGGTGAGTAGCAACGCTCCGGGGCGCTGGCCGGCCTGACCGGAACGCGGCAATCCCCTGTCTGGCCCTGCCTGGCCCCTGTCTGGCGATGGGAAAGTCACGAGCACATAACCAGGTCGGGATCCGGGCGTCTCACGGTGCTACTCGCTCAGCGCAGTCGCGCTACCAACCCGCCGCGGCCGATAGCGCAGACCGTGCCGCCGCTCGCCGCCATCCTCGGCGTGGTGTGGCGAGGGTGCTCGGGTAGCGTCCCGCGCGGTGCGGCCCGCCCCGGCGCCGCGGTGAGGGATGGGCGCGAATGAGTGAGCTGGACGAGGACGACACCCAGTGGACCGATGAGGCCCGCGAGTCGTTCCGGACCGCGGCGGCGAACCTGGTCGAGGCGGTCCGCCAGCACAGCGCGGCGCTGCTGGAGCTGACCGGCGCGGACGCCGACGCCGAGGCGATCGCGGAGGCCGGCGAGCAGCTGGAGGCCGCCGCCACCGCCTACGCGGACACGCAGTTCGAGTTCACCGGCACCGTCCCGCCGCTCGGCCTCGACGAGGAGGACGACTACTCCTACGACGACGGCCTCTACTACGAGGACGACGTCGATCCCGAGGATCTCGAGGACTCGCTCGGGGACGCCGAGGAGGATGTCGAGGAGTCCGACGAGCCGGCGGCCAAGCTGACGGTCCTGCACCGGGTGGACTTCGTGGTGACCGACGAGCTGGCCGTGATCCAGGCCGGCAAGGAGGCCTACCACGACGCGTGGGACGGCGAGGACGCCGACGACGAGGAGGAGGCGCTCGACGTCGCCGACCTCAGCGAGGCGCTGCAGCAGATCCAGCAGGCCGGTGGCATCGAGGCGCTGGCCGACACTCCCGGCCTGGCCTCCGCCGGCGCGACGACCTGGGTGCTGGAGGCGACCGACCTGCTCGACGAGCGCGAGCCCGACGAGTGGCCCGACTCGCCCTTCGCCACCGGTGAGGACGTCCAGCAGCGTCTGCTGCACCGGCTCGACGAGGTGGCCAGCTAGCTCTGTGGCCAGCCAGCCCTGCACGGTCGGGCGCGGGCGGGCATTGTGGAGCCTGGAGGAGCTGCCATGTCCCGCATCCTGATCACCGGCTCGGCCGACGGGCTCGGGCTGATGGCCGGTGAGCGCCTGATCGACGAGGGCCACGACGTCGTGCTGCATGCCCGCAACGACCGCCGCGCCGAGGACACCCGGCGGGCCGCGCCGGGTGCGGCCGGCGTGCTGGTGGGCGATCTCGCCAGCATCGACGAGACCCGCAAGCTCGCCGAGCAGGCCACGGAGGCCGGCCCGTTCGACGCCGTGATCCACAACGCCGCGGTCGGCTACCAGGAACGCCGGCGCACCGTGACCGTCGACGGGCTGGCGCACGTGTTCGCGGTCAACGTGCTCGCGCCGTACCTCCTCACCGCGCTGATCCCGGCGCCGCACCGGCTCGTGTACCTGAGCTCGGGCATGCACCGCGGCGGCGACCCCGCCCTCGACGACCTCCAGTGGGAACGCAAGCGCTGGAACGGTTCGCAGGCCTACGCCGACTCGAAGCTGTGGGACACCGTGCTCGCGTTCGCCGTAGCCCAGCGGTGGCCGTCGGTGCGGTCCAACGTCGTGGACCCCGGCTGGGTGCCGACGAGGATGGGCGGCCGCGGCGCCCCCGACGACCTGTCCCAGGGCAGCGAAACCCAGGCATGGCTGGCCACGAGCGACGACCCCCTGGCGACGGGCACCGGCGGCTACTTCTACCACCGGCGCCCGCGCGAGGCCCACCCCGCGGCGAGTGACCCCCGCGTACAGGAGGGCCTGCTGACCGCGTGCGCGCGCCTGACAGGCGTCGAGATCGGCTAGGACCGGGCCGGTTCGCCGGACCGGGCTGGAGCGACGCGGACAGGCTGGCGACCACCGTGACCGGTGCCGGACTCGACAACCGCACCCCGCCCCGGACGGCCAAGAGCTACCGAGCGGCCACGTGCACCACTGGCGCCCACGCGCCGCTCAGTGCGGCGGCGACTGAGCGGTGGGGGTCGCCGCCGTCGGCCGGTGCGTTACCGGGCAGACAAGAACTCTGTCAGCACCGGGACCAGTACCGGTGGCTCCACCACGTGTCCCTCGCCCGCCAGGACGCGCAGCTGCCCGGCCGGCATGGCCTCCGCCAGCGTGCGGTCCGTGTCCAGCATCCAGTCCGGCGACGCACCGCCGACCAGGACCAGCGCGGGGGCTGTGGCCGCGCGCGCCAGGTCGAGCGGCACCGTGCCGCCCGTCGGGTGGCCCATGACCGCCGAGTCGTACGCCAGCGTCGGGGCCAGTGCGGCCACCGCCGGCCACCACGGCTCGGCGCGCCACGCGGACACCATCGACGAGGGCAGCCCGGTGATGGTGAAGAACAGCGCCAGCGCGTCGTCGTGACGGCCGGCCTCGAGTAACGACGCCAGCGAGGCGGCGTACTCACGCGACCCCGCCACCATGTCGGCGGAGGCGTACGGAGGCTCGTGCAGCACGGCACGGGTGACGGGTAGGCCGGCCGCCAGCGCGTGCAGCACCAACGCGGCACCGGACGAATGACCGTACAGAGCGGCCGAGCCGCCGACGTCCGCGATGAGCGCGGCCAGGTCCTCGACCTCGCGCGCGACCTCGTACGGCGCGGTGTCCCCGCTCTCGCCCCGGCCGCGTCTGTCGTAGTTGACCACGGCGTGGTGCCGCGCGAGCTCCGTGGAAACACCGGACATCCTGGCCCGGTCGCACGTGGCCCCACCGACCACCACGACCGACGAGCCGGAGCCCAGCAACTCGTAGGCGATGAGCGTGCCGTCCGCTGAGGTGACCTTGTTCGTCGTCATGGGAGAGACGTTACGACGGGGCACCGACAAGAACTGGCGGTGCCGCCGGAGCAGGCCGGCGGCACCGCGTTCACCCCTTTCGAGTTAGTTCCGGTTGATGGTGAAGGTGGTGGTCGTGTTCTTGATGTCCTGCGCGTTGTTGGTCAACACCAGGTTGGTGAACGTGACCGAGCCGACCGCCGGCCCCTGCCCGGCCTCCGGCATCTCGTTGACCCAGATGCCGAACCCGGACTTGGCGTCGAAGGCGTCACCACTCTTGCGCGCCCCGCTGATCGAGACGTTCGTGAACACCGTGTCCGCGACCGGGAACTGCGGCTGCCCGCCGACATAGTTCGTCTGGAACATGATGCCGCTGTAGGTCGGGTCCACGATGTCCACATCGGACACCCGGATCCCCTGGAATATCTTCGACGCCGAGAAGACCCAGATCCCCGGGAACGTCTGCGCGCCCCAGAAGTGCCCGCCCGCGCGGACGATCGAGATGTTCTCGAACCTCGTCGGCGGGGAGGCGCCGAACCCGTTCATCGGGATGCCGAAGTCCAGCGAGCTGATCGTGATGCCGGAGTACACCAGCGTGTCCGCCACGTACAGGTTGCGGAACACGTTGTTGTAGCCGCCGTACACCGCGATGCCGGCCGCCCGCCAGGTCAGGATCGTCGTCAGGTTCTCGAAGGTGTTGCCGGTGACCTCGCCGCCCCCGCCGTCCTGGGCGTTGAACAGCGCGAAGCTGTCGTCACCCGTGGCACGGGCCTCGTTGTTGGACACCAGGTTCCCCGAGCTGCCGTTGGTCATGTTGATACCGTCGGCGAACATGTCACGGATCCTGTTGTTCTTGATCGTCATGTTGTCGGTGTTCACGCCCCAGTAGAGGCACACCATGTGCTCGACCCAGATGTTGTCGATCGTGGTGTTCGCCGTGCCGCTGAAGTCGAACACCTTGCCCGGGCCGTCGATGCGGGACGTGTAGTTGCCGAGGTAGGCGAAGCCGGTGAAGACCGACCCGTTCGCCGTGGCCTCGGAACGGAAGCCGACATCCGTGTTCTCCTGTGTGGACGGTGCGAGGAACCTCGTGTACCACGGCCCGGCGCCGACCACGCGCACGGCCTTGCCGTACACCTGGAACTTGCTCGACGTCTGGTAGTCGCCCTGCGGCAGGTAGACGCCGATCAGGGTGCCCGTGGTGTCCATCCGGACCCGGTCCAGGGCGTTCTGCACGTCCTGGTGGGTGAGCCCGGTCGGCGTGGTGTACCGCGCGGGGTCCGGGTTCGCGACCGGCGCCACCTGCTCGAGGCTGACGAAGTCGATCGCGTAGGTGGTGCTGTTGGCCGGATCCTTCTGCAGCCGGATCGTGTGGCCCGCCGGCACCGACGAGTTGAGCAGGACGTTGGCCTCGTCGTAGATGTGCCGCGGCCCGCCCGAGCCCGGCGAGTTGCCCGGGCCCGCCTCGGCGCCGTAGAGCCAGGCGAACTTCGACGTCAGGTTGATCGCCTTGTGGAACGCACCGTCGACGTAGACGTTCAGCGTCGAGTTGATGCCGCCACCGCCGGCCGAGTCCGGAATGGAGAACCGGGTCACGAGCGTGTTGGTGGGTGCCTTGGTGGTCCACTCGACGTAGGAACCGTTGCTGTTCAACGTCACCGCACGCCGTCCGGAGGCCTCGCCCGCGAGGTCACCGACCGTCCTGTTCGGACCGACCACGGACGCGCCGCCGCCGGTCACGCCGTCCTCGGCCTCGTACATGTCGTAGGGCATGTTCGCGCCGCGGCCGACGAACAGGTTCTGCGTGGTGGTGTTGTTGGCCTGCTTGGCCGGCAGCTCGTTGGCGTCGGTGGCCAGCACCACCTTGACCGTATACCTGCCGTTCGCGGCGGGCCACGTGCCGAGGTTGACCGGGCTGGTCGTCGCGCCTGGGGCGATCGTGCCGCTGGCCGAGCCGGTCAGCGTGCGGACCACGGCGCCCGTGGTGGCGTTGGTGACGGTGAGCGTGATGCCGTGCGCGCCGCTGGCCGAGGCGACCGTGCCCTGGTTGCGGATGGCCACCGAGAACGTCACCGTGGCACCGTTCTGCGGGTTGGTCGGCGTCCAGCTGACCGGCGAGGCGATCAGGTCGGACGTCGGCACCGCGGTGACCACGAGCGCCGTCGGGTTGGTGAAGGCGTTGTTGGTCTCGTTCTTCTCGATGATCGTGTTGGCCTCGTCCACCTTGGCGTTGACCGAGTAGCTGCCCGCGTCCCTGGCGCCGATGTCGGCGGTCACGGTCGCGGTCGCACCCGCGGCGAGCACGCCTACGGGGGCGGTGCCCACCTTGGTGGTGCCGAGGTAGAAGTTGACCGAGGTGGCGCCGGACTGGCGGTCACCGAGGTTGTTCACCGTGGCGGACAGCGTGATCGCGCTGCTCTCCGACGGCGACTGCGGCGTCCAGGTGAGCCCGGAGATCGCGAGGTCGGGGTTCGGCGCCGGCGTGCCGATGACCTGGAACTCGGCAACCTGCCCGGCCGGGGCGCCGGTGTTCGCGGTGAACTGGAGTCGCACGTCGGCGGCCGTCGCGCTCACCGGGATCGTCACCTGGTTGCCCGACGCGGGGTCGAAGCCGTACGGCGCGGAGGAGACGATGTTGGTGAAGGCGGTGGCGTCCTGGTCGCGGCCGAGCACCTGGAAGGTCTGCGTGCGCGGGCCCCAGGCCGGGTCGGGGTTCAGCTTCACGATGATGGAGCTGACGCTGGCGTTGGCGCCGAGGCTCACGGTCAGCGTGTTCGGGTAGCCGCCGCCGTTGCCCTCCCAGTAGGTCGTCACCGAGTCGTCGTTGGCGTTGGTGGCGACGAACGTGTGCACGAAGCCGGACGCGGCGATGGGCTTGCCCACCGCGAGGTTCGTGCCGGCCGTGGTGCCGGTGCGGGTGACCGCGTTGCTGTTCGGCGACTCGTTGCCGGCCGCGTCCCGGGCGCGCACGGTGTAGGTGACCGTGGCGCTGGCGGCCTGCCCGTCGGTGTAGGTGAGGACGTTGCCCGCGACGCTGGTGCGCAGCACGTTGTTGGCGTAGACGTTGTAGCCGGTCACGCCGACGTTGTCGGTGCTCGCGTTCCAGTCCAGCCGGATCTGGCCGGCCTGCGGCTCGGTGAACCTGAGGTTGGCGGGCGCGGTCGGCGGCGAGGTGTCGCCTCCGGTCGGGCCGTAGACCTCGAACTCGGAGATCTGGCCGGCGGACCAGCCGGTGTTGGCGGTGATGTGCAGCCGCACGTACCGGGTGGTGGTGTCGGCGAAGTTGATCGTCACCGTGTTGCTGTTGGCCGGGTTGAACTGGTAGCCGGTGTTGGCCACGACGTCGGTGAAGGTCTGGCCGTCGGTGCTGCGCTGCACGGTCAGGGTCTGGGTCCTGGCCGGCCAGCTGGACGGCAGCTTGACCACCACGCGGTTGGTGGCGATCGCCGCGCCGAGGTCGACCTGCACCCACTGCGGGAACGCGTTGTTGTTGCTCTCCCAGTAGGTGGCCTGGTTGCCGTCGTTGACGTTGCCCACGGGGTACCCGCCGAGCGAGCTGCTCGCGGTGACCGGGTGCCCGTCGGTCAGGTCGAAGGTGGACACGTCGGCGGCGAACACCTGCAGCTCGGCGAGCTGCGCGGTGGTCTGCTTGCCGCCGCCGATGAAGCCGACCCGGACGTAGCGGCCCTCGACCGCGGCGAGCGGGATCGTCACGGTGTTGCCGGCGTCGGGGTCGAAGGTGCGCGCGAGCGCGCCGGTCGCCGTGGTGAAGGTCGAGCCGTCGGTGCTGGTCTGGATGCTCAGGACCTGGGTGCGGGTCTCCCACTTGGCCGGGACCTTCAGCACTGCCTTGCCGAGCCGGGCCTTCGCGCGGAGGTCGACCGTCACCTGCTGCTCGGTGGCGGTGGAGCTCTCCCAGTAGGTCTCCTGGTTGCCGTCGTTGACGTTGCCGGCCGATCGTTGGCCGTTGGAGCTGGTCACCGAGACGGGCTTGCCGTGCGCCAGGTCGGCGGGATCCGGCGCGGCCGAGGCGGTGTGGCCGGCCGCGACGAGCAGACCGGTCATGAGCGTGGTGGCCGTCAGCCACGACGCGAAACGCTTCGCTCTCATTGCGTCGCTCTCATCTATGAGGACTGGTGTGGCGATGCCCCAACGGCTGGCGGGGCGGCTGGCTCGCGCAGGGATGACGAGCCTGTCGAGGGGAATGCGGATGAGCCGTGCCCGACGAGCGAGGTGGGGCACGGGCATGCGAACGCTGGGAGCGCGGGGAGCACGGGGCACGCAGGGCGAAAGCCGACATGGCCGGACCTCTCCGTTGAGGGACGCAGGCATGAGCGGGTAGGTCAGTCACCGATTAAACTTCGGGGTGATCAGAATTTGCAGTGTCTAGTACGACTTTTGCGTGATTGAGTCAAGAGTTGCCTAGTCGCTACCCGAAGTCAACGGTTTGCCGACGCGGAGTGGCCCGGTTGGTCCGATTGGCCGATCGACCATGTGGTCACGACCCACAGCCGGCCGCGACGGCGTAGGTGGCGGACACCCACCCAGCGGCGGGAGCGGCGGCCGGTGGCCGAGACCGGAAGCGCGGACCGTTGTCCACAGGGCCGCTCGCGGACGGCCGGAACTGTCGGTGCGCGCCGGTAGAATGGATACCGGGGGCCGGAGGCCAGCCGCGCCCCGCTTTCCCAAGCCCCACAACGGAAAACGCCCCCGGCCGTCGCGCACCCGGCCGGAGGCGTCAGGAAAAACTCAGTTGCCCTGGATCACCACGAACATGGCGTCCTGGTCGTCGCTCACCACGGACAGGCGGCCGTACGGGGTGTCCACCGGCGGCGACAGCACCCGGCCACCCAGCTCGGTGACCTTCTCCACCGCCGCGTCCGTGCTCGGCACCGAGAAGTACACGCGCCAGTGCGCCGGCATCATGGCCGCCGTGTCGGCGCCCAGGATGCCCAGCCCGCCGGCCACCGCGTCGTGGACCTTCAGCATCGCGTACGGGTTGCCGGCGTCGTCGACCTCCTCGTAGGTGTAGCCGAACACCTCTGTGTAGAACCGCTTCGCGGTCTCGAGGTCGCGGCTCATCTGCTCGTTCCACACCACCGACGACGGCTCGTTCGCGAGCTCCGCGCCGATGTGCTGGCCCGCCTGCCACACGCCGAACGCCGCGCCGGTCGGGTCGACGCCGACGGTCATCCGGCCGACGTCCATCACGTCGAACGGCTCCATCAGCACCTCGCCGCCCGCCTCGGCGATCTTGCCCGCCGTCTTGTCGACGTCCTCGGCGGCGAGGTAGGTGGTCCACACCGTCGGCTGGTCGGGGCTCTGCTTGTCGCCGATGCCGGCGACGCTCTTGCCGTCGACCCTGCACATCGAGTAGCCGCCGAACTCGGGACCACCCTTCTCGATCTCCCAGCCGAACAGCCCACCGTAGAACTGGATCGCCTTGTCGAGATCGTCCACAACGAGATCGACCCAGCACGGCGTCCCCTCGGGCCATGCGGTACTCCTGGTAACCATGTCGCCTCCACTGCTCGTGACTCGGCCGGATGTCCCCTGACCTGGACCGGCTCTGGCGGGGCGAACGCTAGACCCGGCCACCGACAATTTCGAGGCCGGGCGACAACTCACGCGGTGTGACCACGCGTCGGTGACTTCCCGTCAGCAATGCTCAATCAGACTATTGTCACCCATTCGGATGACCGATACGTTTCTCCGGCATGGAGGACTGGGGGCGTCCGGCTTTTCTCCACAGCGAGGGATCCACAGGCCTAGCTATACACGATGTGCATAGCTAGGCCGCCGCCCACCGGTCACCACCCACCGGAGGTGTCACAGGTGCGTATCGGCGGAAAGATCGGGGTCGGCGTCACCGCACTGGGTTTGGTGCTCAGCACCACCCAGGCGGCGAGCGGCGCCCCGCCAGGGGCCGCGGCGGCGGCCAGGGGGACCACGGCGAACACGATCACGCTCGTCACGGGCGATCGGGTCACCGTGCAGCACGGCGAAGCAAGATCGGTGCGACCCGGCGAGGGCCGCGACGGGATGGCGTTCTCCGCCTTCCGCGCACAGGGCCACGCCTACGTCGTCCCGGCCGACGCGCGCGAGCTCGTCGCGGCCGGCAAGCTCGACCGCAGGCTGTTCGACATCACCACGCTCCTCGAGTACGGCTACGACGACGCCCGGCGCGACACGACGCCGCTGATCGTCACCCACCCGGCCGGCCGGCGGGCGCCACGGGTCGCCGACGCCGCCGTCACGCGGGATCTCCCCAGCGTCAACGGGATCGCGGTCGCCGCGGCCAAGTCGAGCGCCGCCTGGGAGGCGCTGACCGACGGCACCAGCACGCGCACCACGGCGGGCGGCGTGTCGAAGATCTGGCTCGACGGCAAGCGGAAGTCCACTTTGGACCACAGCGTGCCGCAGATCGGCGCGCCGACCGCCTGGGCGGCCGGGTACACGGGCACCGGGGTGAAGGTCGCGGTGCTCGACACCGGCGTCGACCAGACCCACCCGGACCTCGCCGACCGCGAGATCGCCGAGCACAACTTCAGCGACGCGCCGGACAACGTCGACAACTTCGGCCACGGCACGCACGTCGCCTCGATCGTCGCCGGCACCGGGGCCAAGTCCGGCGGCAAGTACCGCGGCGTGGCCTGGGGCGCGTCGATCCTGGACGGCAAAGTGCTGGACGACAACGGGTCCGGCTACGAGTCGGGCATCATCGCCGGCATGCAGTGGGCGGCCGAGCAAGGCGCCGACGTCGCGAACCTGAGCCTCGGCGGCGGCGACTCCGCGGAGATCGACCCGCTCGAGGAGGCCGTCAACACGCTCTCCGCGCAGTACGGCACGCTGTTCGTGATCGCGGCCGGCAACTCCGGCCCGGACGCGGGCACCGTCGGCTCGCCGGGCAGCGCCGACGCGGCGCTCACCGTCGGCGCGGTCGACCGCAACGACGAGCTCGCCATCTTCTCCAGCCGTGGCCCGCGGGTCGGCGACGGCGGCATCAAGCCGGACATCACCGCGCCCGGCGTGGACATCGTCGCCGCCAAGGCCGCGCACGGCCAGATCGGTGCCCCGGCCGCCGACGGCTACGTGGCGCTGTCCGGCACCTCGATGGCCACCCCGCACGTGGCGGGTGCCGCGGCGCTCATCGCCCAGCAGCACCCGGACTGGACCGGCGCGCAGCTCAAGGCGGTGCTGTCCGGCTCGGCCGCGGCGCACGAGGGCCTGACCGCGTTCGAGCAGGGCGCCGGCCGGGTCAACCTGCCCACCGCGCTCGAGGCGACGGTCGTCTCCGAGCCGACCAGCGTCGGTCTCGGCACCGTGGCCTGGCCGCACGACGACGACCAGCCGGTGAGCAAGCCGGTGACCTACCGCAACCTCGGCGGCAGCGACGTGACGCTCGCCCTGTCGGTCGACGCGACCGGCCCGGACGGCGCACCCGCGGACGTGTTCTCGTTGAGCGCCACCGAGGTCACCGTGCCCGCCGGCGGGCAGGCGCAGGTGACGGTCACCGGCGACCCCAGGCTCGGCACGGTCGACGGCGCCTACTCCGGCGCGATCGTGGCGACCGCGGGCGGCTCGACCACCCGCACGCCGGTGGCGATCGTCCGCGAGGTCGAGAGCTACAACCTCACGCTGAACTACGTCGACGAGAACGGCGCGCCGACGGCGGACTACAGCACGCTGCTCATCGGGCTCGACAGCTCGACGTTCGCCTTCCCGTACGACGACGACGGCTCGGTCCAGGTGCGGCTGCCCAAGGGCCGGTACGTGGTCGACCACCTGGTGGTCACCGCCGGGGGCAAGCACTACAACTCGATCGCGCAGCCGGGCCTCGCGCTCGACGGCGACACGACGGTCGACGTGGATCCCCGCATCGCCAAGCCGGTGAGCGTCACGCCGCCGGTGCAGGCCCAGCTCGCGCTCGGCGACATCGGCTACTCGGTCGACACCGAGACGTCGGGCTTCAGCAGCGGGTTCATCACCGACGACCTGAGCATCCTGTCCACCGCACAGCTCGGCGAGGCCTTGCCGGGCACCACGGTGAACGGCTCGGTCAACACGCAGTGGCTGGGCACGGACGGCGCGTTCTACGGCCTGGCCTGGTATCCGCCGGGCGAGTACCCGACCGGGTTCACCAAGGTGGTCGACCGGCGTGACCTCGCGACGCTGAACGCGGAGTTCGGCGCGGGCGGCGAGGGGCACAGCGGCTTGCGGCTGGCGTTCCCGTTCCCCGAGTCCGGCAGCGCGTTCGTGTTCGGCGCCGGGTTCGACGTCACGCTGCCCGGCAAGCGCACCGAGTACGTCACCACCGAGGGCGTGCGGTGGCTGACGAGCCTGTGGCAGAACGACGCGGCCCGGAACACCGTCGCGCAGTTCGACGCGCCGATGCGGTCCTACCGGCCGGGTCGCTCGTACCCGGCGCGGTTCAACCACGCGGTGTTCGGGCCGGGGCTGCCGGCGACGGACTTCCCGTGGGTCTACCGGTTCGCCGACGAGATCGGCGTGTCCATCCCGTTGTTCACCGATGCCGACGGCAACGCCGGCTACTCGGCGGTCAAGTCGGGGTCGACCAAGCTGTACCTGGGCAACGAGCTGGTCGGCGAGTCCACCGATCCCGGGTGGGGCTCCTTCACCGACCTGCCGGCGGCGGCGGGCGACTACCGCCTGACGACGGAGGCCGTGCGGACCGCGGACTTCGACGTGACGACCGCGGTCAGCGCCGAGTGGACGTTCTCCTCGTCCCATGTGGACGGTGACCAGCCGGCCGCGGTGGCCCTGAACACGGTGCGGTTCCTGCCGGTGCTCGACGGGGCGAACAGCGCGCCGGCGGGCCGGCCGTTCCTGGTGCCGCTGGCGATGCAGGACGAGACCGGTGCGCTGCAACGGCCGCGCGAGCTGACCGTCGAGGCGTCCTACGACGAGGGCAAGTCCTGGCAGCAGGTGCCGGTGCTGTTCAACCTGGTGGCGGCGCTGCACCACCCGGCAGGCGCGTCGTCGGTGTCGCTGCGGGCGTCGGCGTCGGACCGGGACGGCAACACGGTCAAGCAGACCGTGATCCGGGCGTACAAGCTCCGGAAGTGAGTGGCGAGCCGGCCGCCGTCGCGCACGTGGAAGGCGACGGCCGGCGGTAGCGGGTAGTCGATGGGCGTGCTGCTCTCGAACGGCAGCACGCCCGTCGACCCCGCGTCGACAACAGGTTTGAGGTGCGGGCCACAGCACGCACGGCACCGCCGAGGTGCTCGCACCGCCATGGGCCACCGGCGACCCGAGCTATCCCTCGTTGCAGGCGACGCGGCCGTGGTGCTGGCCCAGGCGCAGGACGCTGACGTGGGCGAAGGCCACGGGCCCGGGGGTCACCACCAGGTGGCCGGGTCGCGGCCGGGTTTGCGTGCGGCGGCGAGACCGGGTGGCGCGCCGGGCACGCGGATGTGGGTCACCAGGCCGTAGTCGCCGGCGGTCTCGTCGAGCCAGGGGGTGGCGTCGACCGGGGTGGGCGGCGTGGTGTCGCGGCCGAGGTCGTGCAGCCACTCGGCGGTGCGGGCGAGCGAGAGGCGGACGTGCCAGGTGCCGCCCTCGCGGGCGCGGCGGCGCAGCGCGGTGAGGACGCCCAGCGCCGCGAGCCAGCCGGTGCCGTGGTCGAGGGCCTGCGCGGGCAGCGGGGTGGGCTCGCCGCCGCCGTCCGCGGCGATGCCGCAGGACATCTGTACCAGGCTGTCGAACCCGCGCCTGGTCCGCCACGGGCCGGTGTGGCCGTAGGCGGACAGGCTCACCAGGACGATGCCCGTCCCCGCCAGGTGGTCCGGGCCGAAACCGCGCCGGGCCAAGGAGTCCGGGCGGTAGGACTGGACGAGCACGTCCGCGTCGGCGGCCAGCCCGCGCAGCGTCTCGCGGCCCGCGTCGGTGTCGAGGTCGACGTGGCAGGACCGCTTGCCGACGTCGGTGTCCAGCACGAGCCGGTGCAGCACGGGCCGCTTCGGGTCGGTGACGTGCAGGACGCTCGCGCCGTGCGCGGCGAGGACGCGGGAGGCCACCGGCCCGGCGATCACGTGGGTGAGGTCGAGCACCCTGATGCCGGACAGCGCCCGCTCGGCCAGCGGCCACACGGCCAGCACGTGACCCGGCGCCGCACGGTCGGCGAGCGCCTGCTCGGCGATGATCCGGTCGGCGAGCGCGCGGGCGAGCGGCGGGAACGGCCGGGCCGGCGCGTCGTCGATCCGCTCGATCGACACGAGCTGCTCGGCCCGGACGTCGGCGCCGGGACCGTCGGCGAGCCAGCCGGCCCGGTCGCGCATGGCCGCGGCCGCCCCGCCCGCCGCCAGGACCGCGTCCTCCACCTCGACGGCCGGGCGTGCCGCCACCGCCGCACGCACCCCGTCCGGCTCGGTGCCGAGTGCGCGCAGGAGCGCGTCGGCGTGGTGTGGGTAGTTGGCGTGCAGCCGGACCCAGCCGTCGGCGGCGCGGTAGTCGCCGGACAGCGCCGCCCACAGGCCGCGGTCGTCGCGGCCGGCCACGCGGACGTGCCGCTCGCTGCGGAACGCCTCCGCGGCGTGTCCGATGTGGACGTTGACCGGCGCGGGGGTGCCGCCGCGTTCGCGGAGCAGCTCGGCGGCGGCCAGGGTGGCGGCGCCGACGCACGCGGCGGCCGCGTGCGCCACCCGGTACGGGCCGGCCAGCACGTGCTCGTCACCCTCGAACGTCACCGGGCCGGCGTCGGTGCCGGTGACGTCCTTCCAGAGGGCGGCGAGCGTGTCTCTCGGCACGGCGGTCAGGGCAGGTTGGCGACCAACTCGGCCGGCGCGATCTTCGTGCCGGTGTAGAACGGGATCTCCTCGCGCACGTGCCGCCGCGCGGTGCTGCCCCGCAGGTGCCGCATGAGGTCGACGATGCGCGGCAGCTCGTCGGCCTCGAACGCGAGGATCCACTCGTAGTCACCGAGCGCGAACGACGCCACCGTGTTGGCCCGCACGTCCGGGTAGTCGCGCGCCATGTGCCCGTGCTCGGCGAGCATCGAGCGCCGCTCCTCGTCGGGGAGCAGGTACCACTCGTAGGACCGGACGAACGGGTAGACGCACACGTACTTGCGCGCCGGCTCGCCGGCCAGGAACGCGGGGACGTGGCTCTTGTTGAACTCGGCCGGCCGGTGCAGCGCGACCTGGCTCCACACGGGGGCGGACGCGCGGCCGACCGCGGTGCGGCGGAAGCCCGCGTAGGCGCCCTGGAGCTGCTCGATCTCCTCGGCGTGCCACCAGATCAGGTAGTCGGCGTCGGCGCGCAGGCCCGCCACGTCGTAGACCCCACGCACGACGACACCCTTGCTCTCCAAGGAGTCGAGGTACTCACTCGCCTCGGTGGCCGCCGGCCCGCGGTCGTCGTCGAGGCGGCCGGGTTCGGTGCGGAACACCGACCACATCGTGTAGCGGACGGTGTCGTTGAGCTCGGCGTAGTTCAGGCGGGCCATGGGTTCATCGTCCTCTACTTGGCGTCCGTGCGTTGCAGAAGGTGCGCCGCGACACGGTGGGCGGCGGCGGTGGCGCTGTCGACGCATGCCGGGATGCCGACGCCGCGGAACGACGCGCCGGCCACCGCGAGCCCGGGCACCTCGGCGACCGCGCGCTCGATGGCCGACACCGCCGCGGTGTGCCCGACGCCGTACTGCGGCAGGCCGCCGCCCCAGCGGGTGACGGCCCAGCCGACGGGCGGCGCGGTGACGCCGGTGAGCTCGGCGAGGTCGGCCCGGACGGCGGCGAGCAGGTCCTCGTCGTCGCGGCGGAGCAGCTCGGTCTCGCCGACCCGGCCGACCGACGCGCGCAGCCGGACCGGCGCGCCGCCCCACTTGACGCTGGTGTGGGTGAACGCCTTGGCGGTGAACGGGGTGCCGTCGGCGTGCCGCTCGCCGACCGCGAGCAGGACGCCGCTGGTGTCGGGCAGCGTGACGCCGTCGGGCAGGACCATGCTGAGCACGGCCATCGAGCCGAGCTCGATGCCGGCGTAGGCGGTGGCCGCGGCCGGCACGACGTCGGCGAGCAGCTTGCGGGCCGCCGGCGGCGGGACGGCGAGGACGACCGCGTCGGCGTGCAGGACCTCGGCGCGGCCGGGGCTGCCGATCTCCAAGCGCCAGCCGTCGCTCCCCCGCCGGAGCTCGCGCACGGGGTAGCCGAGCCTGACGTCGGCGGCCTCGGCCAGCCCGGCGACGAGCACGGCCATGCCGCCGCGTAAGGCGCCGAAGATGGGCTTCTCGGTGGGCGCCGGGGTGCCGAGCACGCGGGCGGCCGCGCCGGTGAGCGAGCCGCCGGCCGGGCCGAGCGCGTCGACCAGGGCCGGCATGGTGGCCCGCAGTCCCAACAGGTCCGCGCGGCCGGCGTAGACGCCGCCGAGCAGGGGCTCGACGAGGTGGTCGACGAGCTCGCGGCCGAACCGCTCGGCCAGCACCTGGCCGACCGGCACGTCGTCCTGGATCTCCAGCGGGGGCAGCGTGGTCTCGGCGGCCGCGCGCTCGGCACCCTCGGCGGAGAGCACCGGGCGCACCAGCTCGGCGTCGGCGGGGACGCCGAGGAAGGTGCGGCGGGGCAACGCGACCGTGCGGCCGGCGGCGCGGATGGTGGCCGCCGCGCGCTCCGGATGGATCAAGGTGTCGCCGAGGCCCAGCTCGCCGACGAGGTCGGCGGCGGCGGGGTTGCGCAGGACGAACGCCTCGGCGCCGACGTCGGTGGGGGTGCCCGCGAGCTCGACCGTGCGCAGCTTGCCGCCGAGCCGGTCGGCCTGCTCGACGACCGTGATCCGGGCGTCCGGACCGAGCCGGGCGCGCAGCCTGTGGGCCGCGACCAGCCCGGTCACGCCCCCGCCGACGACGACTGTGTGGCTCATGGCGTGAGGCTGTGTACCAGCTCGACGACCCGGGTGAGCACGGCCGGGTCGGTGTTGGGCAGGACGCCGTGGCCGAGGTTGACGATGTGCCCGCCCGCCGCCCGGCCCTCGTCGACGATGCGCCGGACCTCGCGCTCGACGGCGTCCCAGTCGGCGAGGAGCACGGCCGGGTCGAGGTTGCCCTGCACGACCGGCGCCGGCCCGCCGGGCACCGTGAGCCGGCGGACGGCCTCGTCGAGCGGGAGCCGCCAGTCGACGCCGACGACGTCCGCGCCCGCCTCGCGCATGGCCGGGAGCAGCTCGCTGGTGCCGACCCCGAAATGGATCTTCGGCACGCCCTGGACAGCGGCCAGCACCCGGGACGAGTGCGGCAGCACGAACTCGCGGTAGTCCCGCTCGGACAGCGCGCCGGCCCACGAGTCGAACAGCTGCACCACCTGCACCCCCGCGGCGACCTGAACCTGCAGGAACGTGGTGGTGATGGTGGCGAGCGCGGCCAGGAGTGCGTGCCAGGTCGCCGGGTCGGAGTACATGAGCGCCTTGGTGCGCTCGTGGTGGCGGCTGGGTCCGCCCTCGATGAGGTAGGACGCGAGGGTGAACGGCGCGCCGGCGAAGCCGATGAGCGGGGTGTCGCCCAGCTCGGCCCGGAGCAGCCGGACGGCCTGCGCCACCGCGTCGAGCTGGTCGGGCCGCAGCTCGGGTAACCCGGCGACCGCGGCCTCGGTGCGCACCGGCTCGGCGACGACCGGGCCGGTGCCCGGCACGATGTCGACGCCGATGCCGGCGGCGACGAGCGGCACGACGATGTCGCTGAAGAGGATGGCCGCGTCGACGCCGTGCCGGCGGACGGGCTGCATCGTGATCTCGCAGACCAGCTCGGGCGTGAAGCAGGCCTGCAGCATCGGGATGCCCTCGCGGACCTCGCGGTACTCGGGCAGCGACCGGCCGGCCTGGCGCATGAACCAGACCGGCGGATGGGCGGGCGTGGCGCCGGCGGCGGCCACCAGGAGCGGCGCCGGAGCGGCGGCCGGCTCGGCGGGGCGGGCGGCGGTGTCGGGCACGGGAGTCATAACGCCATGAATCGTGCCACGGCACACCGACAACATGGGCCGCGGAGCGGCACGCCGATCCGCCGGGCGCGGTATCGGACCCGGCGGCGCCCGGCGGACCGTGCCGCACCGGCGCCGCCGGCCCGAGCCCGCACACCTATAGCCGCCGGTCAGCTCGCTGCGCGCGTCTCCGGCGGCGCCCGGGCCGATCGGCACGTGCCGCCGCACCACCGTCCGGCCCACACCTCCCCAGATGGGCGGCCACGTTGATCTTGCCCACTGTCGGTGCGCATGAACTCGACTCGCCGTCCGGCGTGCCGTCCCCCGTCACTGATCGGGTGGTCCTACAGTTACGAGTCGTGACCAAAACGTCGGCAGCGCCTGAACTGTTCACTCAGGCCGTCACGGCGCTCAAATCGGTGCGCCCGCGGCCAGAGTTGCAGCTCGGTGTCGTTCGCCCGCCGCAACGGCTGGCCCCGTGGGCGTTCGCGATCACCGCGGAGGTCACCGGGCCGGCGGACGTGCTCGCGACCGGGCGGCTGATCCTGCTCCACGACCCGGAGGGCCAGGAGGCCTGGGACGGCGTGCTGCGGGTGGTCGCCTACGTCCGGGCCGAGCTCGACGCCGAGCTGGCCGACGACCCGTTGCTGCCCACCGTCGGCTGGTCCTGGCTGACCGACGCGCTCGCCGCGACGGGCGCGGACTACACCGCGCTGGGCGGGACCGTGACCGACACGTCGTCGGCCCGGTTCGGCGACATCTCCGGCCCCGCGCGGACCGACGACCTGGAGCTGCGCGCGTCGTGGACGCCGCGGGACGCGAACCTGGCGCCGCACGGCGAGGCGTTCTGCGACCTGATGGCCAGCGTCGTGGGCCTGCCACCGGTCGGCGTAAGCATGTTCTCCCAGCGTCAGGGCAGCTGAGCCGTTTTTGTCGGTGGGCCGGGCTAGCGTTCGCACCATGACTTACGCCTATCTGTTCGTGCTGGACACGCTCGCCGACTGGGAGCCCGGGTTCCTCACCGCGGAGCTCAACTCCGGACGCATGTTCAAGGAGCCGGGCACGGCGTTAGCGGTACGCACGGTCGCCGTCTCCCGCGAGCCCATCACCACGATGGGCGGCGTGCGCATCCAGCCCGACCTCGCGCTGGCCGAGCTCACCCCCGACGACGCGGCCGTCCTGCTGCTGCCCGGGGCCGACACCTGGGCCGAGGAGCGACACCGGCCCGCCCCGGCCAAGGCGGCGGAGTTCCTGGCCGCCGGCGTGCCCGTCGGAGCCATCTGCGGGGCCACCATCGCGCTGGCCGACGCCGGCTTGTTCGACAGCCGGCCGCACACCAGCAACAACCTCGAGGCTTTGAAGCAGCTCGCCCCCGGCTACGCGGGCGCCGACCATTACGTCGAGGCGCCCGCGGTCACCGACGGCGACCTCATCACGGGCACCGGCACGGCGCCGCTCGACTTCGCTCGACACGTCCTCGCCCGGCTCGACGTCATGTCCCCGGAGGCCCTCGAGGCCTGGTACCAGCTCTACAAGACCAGCAACCCCGAGTTCTACGTCGCGCTCATGAGCTCCTTACCCCAGCCGGTCGGCTGACGGTCAGCCCCGGTCAGCCCGCCGCAGCCACCTCCTCGGCAGCGGCCAGCACGCGGAGCACGTTCTCACCGGCGAGCTTGGCGCAGTCCTGCTCGCTCCACCCGCGCTCCAGCAGCGCGGAGAACAGCGCCGGGTAGCGACTCACGTCCTCGAGGCCCTGCGGCAGGAAGCCCACGCCGTCGTAGTCGCCGCCCAGCCCGATGTGGTCGATGCCGGCCACCTCGCGGGCGTGCTCGACGTGCGCCACCACCTCGGCGATCCCCACCGTGGGCTGCGCCGGGCCCGACCAGCCGTCCATGAACCGCTGCCGCTGGTCCGCGTCGCGATGGTCCGCGCCCGCCGCGGCCATGGCGTCCCGCAGTCCCTTGTCCCACTCGACCAAGGAGTCCGACACGAAGTAGGGCACGAACGTCACCATGCACACCCCGCCGTTCCCGGCGAGCCGCGACAGCACGTCGTCGGGGACGTTGCGGGGATGGTCGGTCACGGCCCGGCACGAGGAATGGCTGAAGATCACCGGGGCCGTGCTCGCGTCGAGGGCGTCCCGCATCGTGGTCGCCGCGACGTGCGACAGGTCCACCAGCATGCCGATCCGGTTCATCTCGGCCACCACCTCGCGGCCGAAGTCCGTGAGGCCGCCCACCGCGGGCTCGTCGGTGGCCGAGTCGGCCCACGGCACGTTCTCGTTGTGCGTCAACGTCATGTACCGCACCCCGAGCCGGTACAGGGCGCGCAGAACACCCAGAGAGGAGTTGATGGAATGCCCACCCTCGGCACCGAGCATCGAGGCGATCCGGCCGTCGGCGAAGGCCGCGCGGGCCTCGGCGGCGGTGGAGACGATTCGCAGATGCTCCGGGTATCGCGCGGCCAGCGTGTGGACCAGCTCGCACTGCTGGACCACCGCGGTCACCGCCGCGTCACCGGTCAGCCTGCACGGCACGTACACCGACCAGAACTGCATGCCCACCCCGCCGGCCCGCAGTCGCCCGAGGTCGGTGTGGAGGTCCGGCTGGGCTTGCCGCAGGTCGACGCCGAACCCGTCGGAACGCGACGGGTCGACGCCGGGCAACGTCCGCAACGCCCACGGAAGGTCGTTGTGTCCATCGACCAGAGGAGTCGCCTTCAACAGCGTTCGGGCGTGCTCGAAATCCCCGTTGTCCACTACCGCGACCTCGTTTCATCGTGTACCGGCGCTTATCCGTTACGTCACCAACGAAGAGTCACCCGATCGTGTTACCTCCGCACGCCGGAGTGATGTCTCGATTGGATAGATAACGAATTGATCATCCCGCTAACCCGCTTGGGGGGCTAGGCTGCGGACGTCGACACCACTTTCGGTCCAATGGCGGCGCGGCTGTTTGGCCGAAGGTCCCGGTGTAGGTCGGGGGGCACGACCGACTCCAGGGAGGTAGTGACGTGGCTGCCGTCGGCTTAGGTCAGGCCGTTCGAACCACGCCAGCCGGCGTGTTGCCGGCGAACATGGTCCCGCATCCGCGGGAAGAGCTGTTCTCGGTGCTGGTGGTCGATGACCATCCGTTGTTGAGGGAGGCGATAGCTGCCCGGTTGACCCAGATGGGTGCGGGCACCGTCCATGAGGCCGCCACGGTGGCCGAGGCGAGGGCGAGGGCGTTGGCCACTGGGCCATGCGACCTGGCAATACTCGATCTCGGGTTGCCGGACGGCAGTGGCATTGAGCTGGTGACCGAGCTTCGCGGCCATGGTTGGCCGCGGATCGTGGTGCTGGCGTCGTCAGACGATCCGTACGCCGTGCGTTCGGCCTTCCAAGCAGGGGCTCAGGCCTATCTGCTGAAGTCGGCTTCGCCGGTGGTCGTGACCGACGGGGTTCGGCGAGTGCTCGAAGGCGGCGTCTACGCCGACCCGAGCGTCGCGCCGATCCTCGCCACGGGCACGCGGGTCCCTGGCACCGACAACACCCCACGCGAGTTGTCCGCTCGCGAGGTAGAGGTTCTCCAGCTCGTCGCGGACGGGCAGTCCAACAAAGAGATCGGTGAGGGGCTCAACCTGTCGGCTTTGACAGTGAAGAGTCACCTCTCGCGGATCGGCCGGAAGTTGGGCACCGGCGACCGGGCACAGATGGTCGCGCTGGCCATGCGGGCCGGCGTGATTCGCTGATCTGACACTCGGCGGATCGGGGCGCGGGGCACATGCGCTCCCCGATCCGCCGGTGTTCGATCCCGCATAACCGCACGTTGAGCGCACATCGCGCACGTCCGTCCCGTATGGTCATCCGCCGTGGGTGAATCGGGGACTGATACGGACGAGGAGGCACGGCCAGAGCCGGTACTGCTGACCCAACCAGTGGACGGCACTCCGGACGTGGTCGCCACGTTCGAGGCACTGCGCGAGGCCTCGGACGCACTGGCCGCTGGCCAGGGACCGATCGCGGTGGACACCGAGAGAGCCTCCGGTTACCGCTACTCCCAACGCGCGTACCTGGTGCAGGTACGCCGCGAGGGTTCCGGCACGGTACTGCTGGACCCGGTCGCGTTGAACGACCGCATCGACCCGTTCATCGCCGCACTCGCCGACACCGAGTGGGTGCTGCACGCCGCCTCCCAGGACCTGCCGTGCCTCGCCGAGCTGAGCCTGCGCCCGGCCCGCCTGTTCGACACCGAGCTCGCCGGCCGGCTCGCCGGCTACGAGCGGGTCGCGCTGGGCACGCTGGTGGAGCTGCTGCTGGGTTACCGGCTGGAGAAGGGCCACGGCGCCGCCGACTGGTCGCGCCGGCCGCTGCCGCAGGACTGGCTGGACTACGCCGCGCTCGACGTCGAGCTGCTGGTGCCGCTGCGCAACGTCCTCGAGGCGGAGCTGGCGGCCCAGGGCAAGCTCGAGTGGGCACTGGAGGAGTTCGAGGCGCTGCGCGTCGCCCCGCCCCCGCCGCCGCGGGCCGAGCCGTGGCGCCGCACGTCCGGCATCCACCGGGTGCGCTCGCCGCGCGGGCTGGCCACGGTCCGCTCGCTGTGGGAGGCCCGCGACACGCTGGCCCGGCAACGCGACATCGCGCCCGGCCGGGTGCTGCCGGACAGCTCGATCGTGCAGGCGGCCGTCGCGTCCCCCGAGGACGAGGCCGCGCTGCTCGCGCTGCCGGTGTTCCGCGGCCGGTCACAGCGGCGGATCGCCGACACCTGGCTGCGGGCCATCCGTGAGGCGGCCCGGCTGCCCAAGAGCGACCTGCCCGACCCGTCCCCGCCGCACGACGGCCCGCCGCCGCCCAACCGCTGGGCCGACCGCGACCCCGCGGCCGCCGCGCGACTGGCCGCGGTCCGGGCCGCGCTCGCGGCGATCGCCGAGGAGAACCGGCTGCCGATCGAGAACCTCCTGCAGCCGGACCTGGTGCGCCGGACGTGCTGGCGCCCGCCGGAGCAGCTGTCCGCCGACACCGTGGCCGACGCGCTGCGCGCCGGCGGGGCGCGGGAGTGGCAGATCGCGCTCACCGTCGACAAGCTCTCCACGGCCCTCGACGGCGCCGGCTGAGCTCGTGGCCGGCCGGGTCCGGATCGGCACGTCGGGTTGGGTGTACCCGCCGTGGCGCGGGGAGTTCTACCCGCCGAAGCTGGCCCACCGGCGTGAGCTCGAGTACCTGTCCGGCCAGGTCAACTCGGTCGAGATCAACGGCTCGTTCTACGCGCTGCAGCGGCCGTCGAGCTACGAGTCGTGGCGCGACCAGACGCCGGCGGACTTCGAGTTCGCGGTCAAGGGCGGCCGGTTCATCACCCACCTGAAAAGGCTGCGCGACATCGACGCGCCGCTCGCGAACTTCTTCGCCTCCGGGGTGCTCGCGCTCGGCCCCAAGCTCGGCCCGCTGCTGTGGCAGCTGCCGCCGACGCTGGCGTTCGACGCCGAGCAGCTCGCCGCCTTCTTCGACATGCTGCCGCGCACGACCACCGCGGCGGCGCAGCTGGCGACCCGGCACGACGAGCGACTCGACGGCCGGGCGTGGACGACCACCGACGCGGACCGCCCGCTGCGGCACGCTTTGGAGGTGCGGCACCCGAGCTTCACCGACCCGGCGTTCCTGGACCTGCTGCGCGCGCACGGCATCGCGGTGGTGATCGCGGACGCGGCGGCGAGCTGGCCGTACCTGGAGCACGTGACGGCCGACTTCGCCTACGTCCGGCTGCACGGCAGCACCGAGCTCTACACCAGCGGCTACACCGACGAGGCCCTGGACGGCTGGGCGGAGCGGATCCGCCGCTGGACCGCCGAGGGCCTCGACGCCTACGCGTACTTCGACAACGACGCGAAGGTCAAGGCCCCCCGCGACGCGATGGCACTCGCGGCCCGGCTGGGCCTCGGCTAAGCGACCTCGCGGACCGCCGCGCACCACCGTCGACGACACCTGGCGGACGCGGAGAAGGCGCGGGACCAGGTGCTGGCCCAGGTGTCGGGCACTGCCGGAATGCCGGCCTCGGTCCTACTGACCCGGCGCCGGCAGGTGCACGGTGACCGTCAGGCCGCCGCCCGGCACGGCCTCCGCGGTCACCGTCCCGTGGTGGGCGAGCACCACCGCGCGCACGATCGACAGGCCCAGGCCCGTGCCCGAGTGCGCGGTCCGGTCGACGCCACCCCGGCGGAAGGACTCGAACAGCTCGTCCACCCGCTCCGGGTCGACGAGCGCGCCCGACGAGCTGACCCGCAGCGTCGCCCACTCGGCCGTGTAGCCGGTGCGCACGTCGATCCAGCCGCCGTCGACGTTGTGCCGGACGGCGTTCTCCAGCAGGTTGCCCGCCACCCGCTCCAGCAGCGCCGGGTCACCCACCACCGGCGCCGGCAGCGCGTGGAAGACGGCCCGCAGCCGGCGGCCGTCGGCGTCGGCGCGGATGGGGCGCCACGCCGCGTCCACCACCCCGGCGAGGTCGACCCGGTCGAGCACGCCGATGCCCAGCCCGTCGGTGCGGGCGAGCAGCAGCAGCGCTTCCACGAGCTGGCCGGCGCGCAGCGTCGCGCTGCGCACCACGCCGGCCATGCGGCGCAGCTCGCCGGCGTCGGCGTCCGGGTCGCCGAGGGTCACGTCCAGCTCGGTGCGGATCACCGACAGCGGGGTACGCAGCTCGTGCGACGCGTTGGCGACGAACTGGCGCTGCGCGTTGAACGTCGCCTGCAGCCGGTCGAGCATCGCGTCGAAGGTGTCGGCCAGCTCGGCGACCTCGTCGCGGGGGCCGCGGAGCGAGATCCGCTCGCCCAGGGACTCCGCCGACAGCCGCCGCGCGCTGCCGGTGACGTCGCGCAGCGGCTTGAGCACCCGGCCGGTGAACGTCCACGCCAGCAACGCGGTGGCGAGGACCACGCAGACGAACGCGATCGAGCCGGCCACCAGGACCCGGAAGCGCGCGCTGTCCCGCAGCACCTCGGCCAGCTTGTCCGCCTTGACCGACCTGCCCTCGACCACGATCGTGGTCCCGGCCGGCAGCTGCGGCGCGGTGACCGCGGTGTCCACCAGCATCCAGCCCAGCCACAGCAGCAACGCGGCGACCAGGGCGACCAGCGCGGTGGCGAGCAACGTGATCCGGCCACGCAGGCCGGGACCGCGCCGCTTCTCGTTCACCCGGGCGAACCCGCCGGAGGACCACCCGCGGCAGGACCACCAGCGGCCGGACCCCCCGCGGACGAACCACCCGCGGACGAACCACCGGCGGCCGAGCCACCGGCCGGCGAGCCACCGGCGGTCGTGGGCACCCGGTACCCGGACCCCACGACGGTGTCGATGATCCCCGGCTCCCCCAGCTTCTTGCGCAACGTCATCACGGTCACCCGGACCGTCGTGGTGAACGGGTCGGCGTGCTCGTCCCACACCCGCTCCAGCAACTCCTCGCTGCTCACCACCGAACCCGACGCCGCGAGCAGCACCTCCAGCACGCCGAACTCCTTGCGGGTCAGCTCCACCGGCGTGCCCGACCGGGTGACCGTCCGGCGGGCCGGGTCGAGCTCGAGGTCACCCGCGCGCAGGACGGGCGGCGTGACCGGCGTCGACCGCCGGGCGAGCGCCCGGACGCGCGCCACCAGCTCGTCGAACGCGAACGGCTTCGCCAGGTAGTCGTCGGCGCCCAGGGACAGGCCCTCGACCCGGTCGGCGACCGACCCGCTGGCGGTCAGCATGATCACCCGGGTGAGCGCCCCGGACGCCACGATCTCCCGGCACAGCTCGTCGCCGGACATGCCCGGCAGGTCGCGGTCGAGCACGACCACGTCGTAGCGCGTGACGGTGGCCTTCTCGTGGCCCTCGTCGCCGTCCAGGGCGACATCCACGGCCATGCCCTCACGACGCAACCCCCTGGCGACCGCCTCGGCCAGGGGTTCCTCGTCCTCGACGATCAGAATCCGCACAGTACAAAGGTGCCACAGCGGACGTTCAGCCGCCGTCAGCCCCGCCGGGAGGCCCGCACCGTCTCGGCGATGGGGCTCAGCCGCAGCCAGCCGGGCAGCCCCCGCACGATCCACCGCGCGCCGGTCAGGTCGATCGTGCCGGCCCGGACGGCGTCGAGCAGCTCGATCTCGCCCTCCCACATCCGGTACAGCGTGGGCAGGTCCGAGGACAGCACGGCGTCGATGTCGAACCCGGGGTCGGTGTAGCAGACCGACGCGTCGCCGGGCTCGAGCACGAGCCAGTACGTGCGCCGCCGGTCGGCGATCACGACCTGGATCACCGCGCGCTTGGCGATGTCGGTGGTGTCGATGCGGCCGTGCATCCACCACATCAGCAGCTCGGGGTCGAGCTCCTCGGGCCGCGGGTCGCCGAACGCGTGGCGAGCACCCCAGTCGGCGAGGCCGAACACGAGCGGGCGCAGGTCCTGGCCGGCGGGGGTCAGCGCGTAGCCGTCCGCGGTGCGCACGACCAGGCCGGCGTTGCTCAGCTGGCGCAGCCGGCGCGACAGCAGTGCCCGCGACAGGCCCGGCAGGCCGCGGGAGATCTCGTTGAACCGGGTGGCGCCGATGAGCATGTCCCGCACGATCAGCAGCGTCCACCGGTCGCCGAGCACCTCCACGGCCCGCACCATCGGGCAGTACTGGGCGTAGGTCCGCATGGCTGACTCCAGGTTCAGTTTCTGTACTACCTCGCGGCCGCTCGGGTTCCTAGCGTCCTCACCATGACAATCGCGCAAACCCGTCCAACTGGAACGTTCCCGATCCCGTTACGCGATGACGACGCACGGTTCGTGGACCTGGCCGCCGGCGTGGGCGCCGTGGCGGCCGAGCACGCGGCCGAGCACGACCGCGACGGCACCTTCGTCACCGAGGCGTACGCGGCGCTGCGCGACAGCGGCTACCTGGCGCTGACCGTGCCCAGCGAGCTGGGCGGGCTCGGCGCCACCATGCGCCAGGCCTGCTACGCCCAGGCCGAGCTGGCCCGGTACGACGGCGCGACCGCCCTGTCGGTCGCGATGCACACCTACCTCACGCTCGTGCAGGGCTACCGGCACCGGATGGGCGCGCCCGACGCGGAGGGGGTGCTGCGCCGGATCGCGTCGGAGGGCATCGTGATCGCGACGAGCGGCGGCTCGGACTGGCTGTGGCCGACGACCACCGCCGTGGCCACCCCCGAGGGCTTCCGGGTGAGCGGGCGCAAGGCGTTCTGCAGCCAGTCCCCCGGCGCGACCGTGGTGGCGACGTGCGCGGTGCTGGGCGAGCCCGGCGAGGACGCCGAGGTGCTGCACTTCAGCGTGCCGCTGTCCGCGCCGGGCGTGCGCATCGACCAGACGTGGGACACCCTCGGCATGCGCGGCACCGCGAGCCACGACGTGATCCTCGAGGACGTGCTGGTGCCGGCCGACAAGATCGCCGGGCGGCGGCCGTACGGCGAGTTCGGCGGCCCGCTGCTCGCCGCCACCGTCCACTTCGCCCCGGTCGGCGGCGCGACGTACTTCGGGATCGCGGCCGGCGCCCGGGACGCGGCGGTCGCGGCGGCGTCGGCCGGCAACCGGGGTCCGCTGCCGCTGTCGGCGCTGCCCCGGACCCACCGGCAGGTCGGCCTGATGGACGCGAAGCTGCGCGTGGCGTGGTGGGCGCTGATGGGCTCGCTGGAGGAGATCGGCGCGGACTACCGGGCCACGCCGGACGTGCTGAGCACGGTGATGCTGGCCAAGCGCCAGGCGGTCACCGAGGCGATCGAGGTGGTGAACCTGGCGATGGAGGTGCTGGGCGGCCGTTCCTTCTACCGGCGGTTCTCCCTGGAACGCGCGTACCGCGACGTGCGGGCCGGCACGTACCACCCGTTCACCCCGGAGGCCACGCTGTACTACGCGGGCAAGCTCGCCCTCGGCGACCCGGGCGTCACCGAGTAGGTCAGCTCTCCTGGCGGTCGGCCGCGGGCTGTTCCGGGGCCGGCGCGCTCGCCTCGCCGATCCGGTCCACGGTCCACTCGGTGACCCTGCGCGCGACCTGCTGCGCGGTGAGGCCGAGCCGGACGAGGACCTCGGGCCGGGTGCCCTGGCCGTGGAACACCTGCGGGATGCCGATGTCGCGCAGCGGCGTGTCCACGTCGGCGTCGCGCAGCGCGGCGGCCAGCGCCCAGCCGAACCCGCCGTGCCGGCCGCCGTCCTCGACGGTGACCACCAGGCGGTGCCCCGCGGCCAGCTCGACCAGCTCGGCGGGCACCGGCGCGACCCAGCGCGGGTCGACGACGGTGACGCCGATGCCCTGGTCGGCGAGCCGGTCGGCGGCGGCCAGGCCCAGCTCGGCGAACGCGCCGACGGTGACCAGCAGCACGTGCTGGCTCTCCGCGGCGGCCGGGCGGCGCAGCACGTCGACGGTGCCGATCCGCTCGAGCGCGGCGATGTCGGCGCCGACCGCGGCCTTCGGGAAGCGCAGCACAGTCGGGCCGTCGGACACCGCGATGGCCTCGCTGAGCTCCTCGGACAGCGTGCCGGCGTCGCGCGGCGCGGCGATCCGGATCCCCGGGACCGCCCCCATGATCGACAGGTCCCACATGCCGTGGTGGCTCGCGCCGTCCGGCCCGGTGATGCCCGCGCGGTCGAGCACGACGGTGACCGGCAGCTTGTGCAGCGCGACGTCCATCAGCATCTGGTCGAACGCCCGGTTGAGGAAGGTCGAGTAGATCGCGACGACCGGGTGCAGCCCACCCATCGCGAGGCCGGCGGCCGAGGTGACCGCGTGCTGCTCGGCGATGCCGACGTCGAACCAGCGGTCCGGGTAGGCCTCGGCGAACGGCGCGAGACCGGCGGAGCGCAGCATGGCCGCGGTGATGGCCACGATGTCCGGCCGGTGCTCGCCGATGCGCACCATCTCCTCGGCGAACACCGAGGTCCACGTGGCGCTCTTGGCGGTGGTCGGCCGGCCGGTGACCGGGTCGATGGGGTCAGTCTGGTGCATCTGGTCGACTTCGTCGTTCTCGGCCAGCGGGAAGCCGCGCCCCTTGCAGGTGGCGGCGTGCACGATGACCGGGCCGCCGAACTCCTTGGCCCGGCGCAGCGCGGCCTCCAGCGCGACGAAGTCGTGGCCGTCGACCGGGCCGAAGTACTTCAGCCCGAGGTCCTCGAACATCATCTGCGGGCTCAGCGCGTCCTTGATGCCGCGCTTGGCGGCGTGCAGCGCGGCATAGATCGGCTTGCCGACGACCGGGGTGCCCTGCAGCATCCGCTTGCCGCCCTCGAGCGCGCGCTCGTAGCCGGGGGACAGCCGCAGCGAGGCCAGGTGGTCGGCGAGCCCGCCGATCGTCGGGGAGTACGAGCGCCCGTTGTCGTTGACGACGATGACCATCGGCCGGTTGGTGCCGGCGGCGATGTTGTTGAGCGCCTCCCAGCACATGCCGCCGGTGAGCGCCCCGTCCCCGACGACCGCGACGACGTGGCGGCGCTCGCCCCGCAGCTCGAACGCCTTGGCCAGACCGTCCGCATAGGACAGTGCAGTGGAGGCGTGGCTGTTCTCGACGAGGTCGTGCTCGCTCTCCTGCTGGCTGGGGTAGCCGGAGAGGCCGTCCTTCTGCCGGAGGGAGTCGAACTCCGCCTGCCGGCCGGTGACGACCTTGTGGACGTAGGCCTGGTGCCCGACGTCGAAGATCACGGCGTCCTTCGGTGAGTCGAACACCCGGTGGATGGCCATGGTGAGCTCGACGACGCCGAGGTTGGGCCCGAGGTGGCCGCCCGTGGTGGTGACCTTGTCCACGAGGAACTGCCGGATCTCGGCCGCGAGCCTGGTCAGGTCCTCCGTGCCCAGCCGCTTGAGGTCGGCCGGTCCGTGCAGGGAGTCGAGCAGGCTCGGATGGTCGGTCACCGCTGGTCACCTCGGTTTCTTGGCTGTCGTTCCCGACAGCTGGGACGTCCGCCGTGTTGCGGCCAGTCTACGAGCGCACGGCCGCCGGGGGCGCGGCCCTACACTCGGCCGGGTGCCAGTCGCATTCGACACCGCCGGGATGGACCAGTACGACGATCGGACCTGGTTCGATCCGCGTACCGGCGACCAGGTGAGCCTGACATACATCGGGTTGGTGCCGGACCTTCCGGCCGGCCTGGACGAGCTTCCGCTGCTCCGTCATCGACTGGCTCTCGAGACCTCCGACGTCGGCACCCTGATCGAGGCCCACGTCGTCCTGCTCGACTCGGTGCCGACGCTGTTCCAGCTGCTCAAGCTGCCGATCCCGAACCAGGACACCGGCCAGGCGTTCATCGCCGCGTTCACCGTGCCCAAGGCCACGTGCAGTGCCGTGCTGCGCATCCAGTGCGCCGAGGGCCAGCCGACGGGCATGCGCGAGTCGGTCGTGTTCTCCCAGGTCGGGGTCGAGGGCTTCGTCCGCCCCCACCC